>JBBQMB010000172.1:0-1510 GCA_038328515.1 Sphingomonadales bacterium | reverse complement strand
ATGCGACCGGCGCGACATCGGCGAGCCGGACCAGCCATGGCCCGAAGGCCAGCATGATGCTGCCGAGCAACATGGCGGGAAAGGCGAACCGGTGCGGGGTGGGAGCCATGGCGCGGGGGCTTAGGCGCTTTGATGGGCGGGGTCGACCGCCCTTTTATCGGGGAGCGGAGGCAAGCAACTGGGCCCCGGGTCAAGCCCGGGGTGACAGCGGCTTAATCCTGGCGCAGCGCCGCTGCGGCGGCGAAGGGGGCGAGGGCGAGCGAGACGAGGCTGGCGGCGGCGAGCAGCTTGAGCGCGCCGGGTGCATCGGCGCCGACGCCGAAAATGAGGATCGGCAGCGCCAGCGGCAGGATGATGAGCCCCGCCAGCGCACCGCCACCCCGTAGACCGGCGGTGAGGGCGGCGGCGATGACGGCGAGTGCGGCCAGCGCCGGGGTGCCCAGCGCCAACGCCAGCGCCAATTGCCAGAAGGCGGCGCCCTCCAGCCCGAGCAGCACCGCCGCTATGGGCAACGCGGCAAGCAGCGGCACGGCAAAGCCCAGCCAATGCGCGAGGATGCGCGCGGCGACGACGATTTCCATGACGATGCCGCGCGCCGCGAGTTGGTCGATGGTGCCATCTTCGAGATCGGGGGCGAGCAAGGTTTCAACCGGCAGCAGCGCCGCCAGCAGTGCCGCCACCCAGAGGATGCCCGGTGCGATGCGCGCGAGCAGCCGGGCATCGGGGCCGATGGCGAAGGGGAACAGTGCGGCGACGAGGACGAAGAACATCACCGGCATCCACAGCGCCGGCGAGCGGGCGATGAGCGCCAGGTCGCGGCGGACGAGAGCCAAGAACATCAGCCGAGCACCAGTTGGTCGGGGGCAGCGAGGCCGATATCGCCATGGACGGCAGCGACGACCATGCCGCCGGCGGCGCGGTGCGCGGCCATGGCGGCGGCGAGCAGGGCGCACGACGCGGTATCGAGCCCGGCGGTGGGTTCATCGAGCAACCAGAGATCGGCGCCGCTGGCCAGCACCCGCGCCAGACCGGCGCGGCGGCGCTGGCCGGATGACAGATGCCGGCACGGCACATCGGCAAGCGCCGCGACGTTCATCGCGGCCATGGCGGCGGGCAGGCGGGCGAGGCCAGAATCGAGCCGCGCCCAGTGCGCCAGCTCGGCGCCGAGCCGCTGGCGCGGTTTTAGCGCGACATCATGGCCCAGAAAACCGCGCACGCCGCCGCCGGAAATGCTGCCGCCAACCGGCGCCAACAGCCCGGCGAGGATTCGCAACAGGCTGGATTTGCCGCTGCCATTGGGGCCGACCAGATGCAGCGCGCCGCCGGGTTCGACGCGCACCGAAATGGCGGAAAACAGCAGCCGGTCGCCGCGCCGGCAGGCCAGATCGGCTATGATGAGTGGCTCGGGCAACACGGGCGGGACGCTAGCGATACGGCGGCGGCCTGTCATCCCGGGATGACAGCCGGCGACAAAAGGCGTTATGCAGGCGGCGATGACCGATCCAACCCC
>JBBQMB010000171.1:0-1733 GCA_038328515.1 Sphingomonadales bacterium | reverse complement strand
CAACGGATCGCTGATCAGCCGGGTTTTTTCGGCTTGCGGCAGGCGCGCCACCAGCCCGGGGCGGCGGCGCAGGATGACGCTGGCGGTGCGCGCGCCATCTTCGCTGAAAATGATGTTGAGATTGGCGCGGCAGCCGGGGCGAGCGAGGGCGATGCCTGCCGCCACGGCAACGGCGCGTATCCGGGCGGCCACCACGCTTGCTGCAGGCTCGGTGATGCCGGTCAACTTGAGGCAGACAGGCACCGTCCAGCGGCCATATTGGCCATAGGCCGGCAAGGGCAGCACGGCTTTGACAAAGGCGGTGGCGCGCGCCTGCGCCTCGGCCGGGCTATAGCGGGTGCCGGTAACGGTGATCGGCGTGTCGCTGGTCGGCTCGGCGCCGGTTTGCGGGGCGATGAGCATCAGGGCGGTAACGGCAGCAAGCATCGGGCAACTTTCACGATGGGGACGCGCGCGTTTTCACCATGGACCGCGCGTTGCGGCAAGCCGCCGCTTGCCGCAGGGGGCAACAATCGCGAAAGTGGCGCCACAAAAGGGGGATTTTCGATGCGGAATGTCATGCTGGGTTTGGGCGGTTTGTTGTTGGCAGCGCCGGCGCTGGCGCAAGCCGCCGGCCCGGCCGAAACCAATGCGCGGGCCGCTATCGCGCGGGTGGCGACGCTCAACCCGGTGATCAACGCCGTCATCGCCATCGATCCGACGGCGGTTGATCGGGCGCGGGCACTCGATCGCCAGCGCCGGGCGCGCGGGCCGCTTTATGGCGTACCGGTGCTGATCAAGGACAATATCGACATGGCCGGGCCGTTGCCGACGACGGCGGGCAGCCTGGCGCTCAGCGCCAATGTCACCAACCGCGATGCGCCGCTGCTCACCGGGCTGCGAGCGGCGGGCGCGATCATCATCGGCAAGACCAATTTGTCGGAATGGGCCAATATGCGCGGCCGCCCGTCGATTTCGGGGTGGAGCGGCGCCGGCGGTCAGGTGCATAATCCGCACGCGCTCAACCGCACGCCGTGCGGCTCCTCATCGGGCAGTGGTGCTGCCGTGGCGGCGGGCATGGTCGATGCGGCGATCGGCACCGAAACCGATGGCTCGGTGACCTGCCCGGCGGCGATCAACGGCATTGTCGGGCTGAAACCCACTGTTGGGCTGGTCAGCCGCACCCATGTCGTGCCGATCAGCGCCAGCCAGGATACCGCTGGGCCGATGACGCGGGATGTGCGCACCGCCGCGCTGCTGCTCGCGGCCATGGCGGGCAGCGACCCGGCTGACCCGGCGACTGCCGCAGCCGATGCGCAGCGGAGCGATTATGCCGCTGCCCTGTCGCCCGATGCCTTGAAGGGGGTGCGAATCGGCGTGATGCGTTGGGCTGCCGGCTGGTCGGCGCCGGTCGATGCGCTGTTTGAAGCCGCGCTGGCGACGCTACGGGCGCAAGGTGCCGAACTCGTCGATGTGCCGGCGCCGACCGGCACGGAAGGCGTGAGCGCTGGCGAATACAAGGTGCTGGTCACCGAATTGAAGGCCGGGCTCAATGCCTATCTCGCTACCACCCCGGCCGCCGTAAAAACTCGCACGCTTGCCGACGTCATTGCCTTTAACGCCACCACCCCGCGCGAACTGGCGCTGTTCGGGCAAGAGCATTTCATCGTGGCAGAGGCGACCGCCGGGCTTGATGACCCGGATTACAAGGCGGCGCGGGCAAGCTCATTGAAGGCGTCGACCGAGGCGCTGGC
>JBBQMB010000170.1:0-2135 GCA_038328515.1 Sphingomonadales bacterium | reverse complement strand
CTCTCCCGCTTGCGGGAGAGGGGTGTGCCTTTGCAACCATTACGCGATTTCAAACAGGCCGGCGGCGCCCATGCCGCCGGCGATGCACATCGAGACGATGACGAGCTTGGCACCGCGGCGCTTGCCTTCGATCAGCGCGTGGCCGACGAGGCGTGAGCCGGTCATGCCGAAGGGGTGGCCGATGGCAATGGCGCCGCCGTCGACGTTGCATTTTTCGGGGTCGATGCCGAGGTGATCACGGCAATAGAGTGCCTGCGACGCAAAGGCTTCGTTGATTTCCCACAGGTCGATATCGTTCACCGTCAGGCCGTGGCGGGCGAGCAATTTGGGAATGGCGAACACCGGGCCGATGCCCATTTCATCGGCGCGGCAGCCAGCGACCTGAAAGCCGCGATAAATGCCGAGGATGGGGAGGTTTTCGCGTTCGGCGGTGGCGCGGTCCATCAGCACTTGCGCCGATGCGCCATCGGAAAGCTGGCTGGCGTTGCCGGCGGTGATGTGCTGGCCCTGCTTGATGACCAGGCCGTCCTTGAACACCGGGCGGAGCAGCGCAAGCCCTTCTGCCGTCGTATCGCCGCGTACGCCTTCATCGGCGGAAAGGGTGACCGATTGGCGGCCGATTTCATTGCCTTCCTTGTCGAAAAGCGCCTTTTCGACCGTGATCGGCACGATTTCGGTATCGAAACGCCCGGCGGCCTGCCCGGCGCCAGCGCGTCGCTGACTGGTGGCGGCGAACGCATCCTGGGCTTCGCGGCTGATATGGTAGCGATCGGCGACGATTTCGGCGGTCTCGATCATCGCCATATAGGCAGTCGGATCAGCTTCGAGCACGGCTTTGGAGCGGTTGCGATAGGCCGGCGCGTGCTTGTTGAGGGTCAGCGAGATCGATTCCATGCCGCCGGCGACTGCGACGTCGATTTCGTCACACATGATCGACCGCGCGGCGAGGGCTATCGCATTGAGCCCCGAAGAGCATTTGCGATCGAGCACAAAGCCCGGCACGCTATCGGGCAGCACCGATGCCTGCACGGTCAGCCGGCCAAGATTATAGCTTTGGGTGCCGAACTGGTTGCCGACGCCGTAGAACAGATCATCGACCCGCGCCGGATCGATGCCGGCCCGGGCGAGCGCGGCGTTGACGACATGCGCCGACAGGACGGGAGCTTCGGTATCGTTGAAGGCGCCGCGATAGGCCTTGCCGACAGCGGTGCGGGCGGTGGAGACGATGGCTGCTTGGCGCATTTTGAATCCTTTTTGTGCGTTGGTGGCGCGGGGCGCGACCCCCACCCCGCTCGCCTGACGGCGAGTCGCCCTACCCGCAAGGGGGAGGGAGCAAGGGTTAGAAGCCGTGCATGTTTTCGGGGCCCCAGAAGGCGCGCATTTCGATGATTTCGCCAGCCTCGTTGAAGCGGAAAGTGTCGATCACGTCGACGCGCTTGTCGCTGCCGCCAAAGTGCAGGTTCACCGAAAAGGCGAAAGCGGCATGGTCGGCGCCGGCGCGGATCGGGCCGTTGAGGGTCAGTTTGGCGCCGGTTTGCATCGACTCGGTGTAAAAGGCGTGGATGGCGGCGCGGCCGTGGCGGATCGGGCTGCCGATCGGGTCTTCGACCGTCGCATCGGGCGCGAAAAGCGCGGCGATATGCGCTGCGTCGCCCTTGGCAAAGCCTTCGACATAGGCGTGGACGGCGGCGTGCATGACGGCGGTATCAGGCATTGTCTGGCTCCGGAATGTAGCGGCTGATGGTATCGACGATGCAGGCGGGCTTGGCCTGGCCTTCGATTTCGACGGTGATGCGGACGGTGGACTGGATGGCGCCGGCTTTGACTTCTTCCACCTTGACGATCTCGCCGCGCCCGCGAATGCGCGCGCCGGCGGGGACGGGGGAAAGGAAGCGCAAGCCATCGGCGCCGATGTTGATGCCAGCGGCAAAGCGGCGGACTTCGAGCAGTTGCGGCAGGAAGATGTTGACGAGGCTGAGGGTGAGATAGCCATGCGCGATGGTGCCACCAAAAGGCCCGGAGGCGGCGCGTTCGGGGTCAACATGGATCCATTGGTGATCGCCGGTCGCATCGGCAAACAGGTTGATGCGCGCCTGGTCGATGGTCAGCCAATCGGTCGTGCCAAGAGCGGTGCC
>JBBQMB010000169.1:0-2147 GCA_038328515.1 Sphingomonadales bacterium | reverse complement strand
TGACGATGAACGCAGCCTGTTGTGTGACATGACCCGCCCTGGCCAGCGTGTCGCGCTGCTGCGCGGCGGTGATGGCGGCAAGGGCAATGCCCATTACAAGACCAGCACCAACCGCGCGCCGCGCCAGTTCCAGCCGGGCTGGCCAGGCGGCGAGATGTGGGTGTGGCTGCGCCTCAAGCTGATCGCCGATGCCGGGCTGCTCGGCGCGCCGAATGCCGGCAAATCGACCTTCATCAACGCCGTGTCGAACGCCGGCGCCAAGGTCGGCGCCTATCCCTTCACCACCCTCAAGCCGCAACTTGGCGTTGTCGGCCACAAGGGCAAGGAACTGGTGATGGCCGATATTCCGGGCCTCATCGCCGGCGCTGCCGAAGGCGTGGGCATCGGTGATCGCTTTCTGGGCCATATCGAGCGTTGCCGGGTGTTGCTGCATCTGGTCGATGCCAGCGCCGCTGCGCCGGTCAAGGCGTGGCGGACGGTCCGCGACGAAGTCGATGCCTATGGCGGCGGGCTGGTCGACAAGCCCGAGATTCTGGCGCTGTCCAAGGCCGATCTGGTCAGCGCGTCGGGGCTGGCGGCCAAGAAGCGCGCGCTCGAAGCCGCCAGCGGGCAAAAGGTGTTCGTGTTTTCGGCCGCCACCCGCCAGGGGCTTGATGAGCTGCTCGATGCGTTGATCGAACTTGCCGGGCGCGATGCCGTGACGGCGGCAGCAGCGGCGGAGCCCAAGGCATGGAACCCGCTGTAACGCCCCAAGACGCGGCGGCGAGGTTCGCGCCGGGCGTCTGCGCGCGGCTGGTCGTCAAGATCGGATCTTCGCTGCTTGTGGATAGTGACGGCGCGGTGCGGCGGGACTGGCTGGCCAGCGTTGTTGCCGACATTACGGCGCGGCGGGCAGCGGGGCAGGAGATTGTCGTCGTGTCGTCGGGCGCAATTGCGCTGGGGGCGCGGCGGCTGAAGCTGGAAAAGGGCGGCCGCGCCACGCTCGAGGATGCACAGGCCGCGGCTGCCGTGGGCCAGGTGGCGCTCAGCGCGGTTTGGGAGGCGCTGCTGTCCGACGCCGGGCTGACCATGGCGCAAGTGCTGTTGACGCTGGGTGATCTCGAGGATCGGCGGCGCTATCTCAACGTCTCGGCGACGCTCGATAGGCTGCTGGCGCTCGGTGCCGTGCCGGTGCTCAATGAAAATGACACGGTGGCGACCAGCGAAATCCGCTTTGGCGATAATGATCGGCTGGCGGCGCGGGCAGCGCAGGCGGCGGGCGCGGGCGGCGTGGTGCTGCTCAGCGATGTCGATGGCCTGTATACCGCGCACCCGGGGCGTGATCCGGGCGCAAAGCTGGTGCCCGAAGTGTTGAAGCTGACGCCCGCAATCGAGGCGATGGCAAGTGCCGACAGCGGCTCGGGGTTGGGTTCAGGGGGCATGGCGGCCAAGCTGGCGGCGGCCAGGATTGCCGGCGCGGCGGGGATTCACCTCGCCATTGCCGATGGCCGGGTGGTGCACCCGCTGCGGAATTTTGGTGAAACCGGGCGCGGCACGGTGTTTGTCGCGGGCGATGGCGCGCGGGCGAGAAAGGCCTGGCTGGCCGGGCGGTTGACGGTGCACGGCACACTGACGCTCGATGCCGGGGCGCTGGCAGCGCTCAAACGCGGCAAAAGCCTGCTCGCGGCGGGGGTGACGGCAGTGGAAGGCCGCTTTGCAAGGGGCGATGTGGTGGCGCTGGCGGGGCCTGATGGGGTGATCGGGCGCGGCCTGGCGGGCTATGATGCGGGGGACGCGGGGTTGATAAAGGGATTGCGCAACGAAGCGCAGGCAGCGGTGCTCGGCTATGCGCCGCGTGCTGCGCTGGTCCATGCCGATCATCTGGTGCTGCTGTGAGCGCCATCAGTGCCATGGCGAAGGCGGCGCGCGCGGCGTTGGCGGGGCTGGCGCGGGCCACCACAGCGCAAAAGGCGCTGGCGATCACAACGGCGGCAGGCGTCATTCGCGCGCGCGCGGCGGAGTTGCTCGCGGCCAATGCCGCTGATGTGGCGGCGGCGCGGGCAGCGGGTATTTCGGCGGCGCTGATCGACCGGCTGGCGCTCGATGCCGGGCGCATCGCGGCGATTGCCGCGGGGCTGGACACAGTGGCGGGGCTGGCTGACCCCGTC
>JBBQMB010000168.1:0-2276 GCA_038328515.1 Sphingomonadales bacterium | reverse complement strand
TGTTCGAACAGTTTTCGCTCCGATGACCCGGACAACAATGCCGTTGGCCTGATCCATCAGGAAATGCGCACGATGGGCAGCCTCATCATGGCCTGCGCCGACAAGGCTCGCGTTCCTGCTGGCTCCGCATTGGCGGTTGACCGAGATGATTTTGCCGGGCGCGTCACTGCCGCCATCGAGGCCGAACCGCTGATCACCATCCGCCGCGAAATGGTCGCCGGCCTGCCGCCTGCCGAATGGGACAATGTCATCATCGCCACCGGCCCGCTGACCGCCACCCCGCTTGCCGAGGCCATCCAGCAACTGACGGGGCAGGACCAATTGGCGTTTTTCGATGCCATTGCCCCCGTCATTCATCGCGATTCGATCGATATGGACATCGTCTGGGCGCAATCGCGCTGGGATCGCCCCAACGAACATGGCGATACCAAGGATTACCTCAACTGCCCGATGGACAAGGACCAGTATAACGCCTTCATCGACGCGATGATCGCGGCGCCAAAGGCCGATTTCAAGGATTGGGAGGCCAACACCCCCTATTTCGATGGCTGCATGCCAATCGAAGTGATGGTCGAGCGCGGCCGCAACACACCGCGTTTCGGCCCGATGAAGCCCGTCGGCCTGACCAACCCCGCCACCGGCCGCCGTGCCTGGGCGGTCGTGCAATTGCGCCAGGACAATGCGCTGGGCAGCCTGTGGAACATGGTCGGTTTCCAGACCAAGATGAAGCACGCCGATCAGGTGCGGGTATTCCGCATGATCCCGGGGCTGGAAAAGGCCGAATTCGCCCGGCTGGGCGGCCTGCACCGCAACACCTTCATCAAATCGCCGGTGCTGCTCGATGAAACGCTGCGGCTCAAGCTCGATCCGCGTATCCGTTTTGCCGGGCAGATTACCGGCTGCGAAGGCTATGTCGAAAGCGCTGCCATCGGCCTTGTCGCCGCGCGCTTTGCCATTGCCGATGCAAAGGGCCGCACCCCGCTACCGCCGCCCGCCAGCACGGCGCTGGGCGCACTGCTCAGCCACATCACCGGCGGGGCGGACGCCAAGAGCTTCCAGCCGATGAACGTCAATTTCGGCCTGTTCCCGCCCTTGGTGCCGCCGCCGCTGAGCAAGGACCAGCGCAAGCCAGCACTCGTCGCTCGCGCCCGTACCGATCTCGCCGCTTGGTTGGTGGCTGGACAGGCCGGGTAAAAACCGCGAACCAGAGCATCGGCTTGGGGGAGTGCGCAACGATGACGGCCGATCAAGTTTTGCCCGATCGCGTCATGCGCCGGGCGCAATTGCGCCTGCTGCCACTGATTTTCCTCGCCTATCTGATCGCCATCGTCGATCGGCTGAACATCAGCTTTGCCGCGGCCACCATGAACGAGGATCTGGGCTTTTCGGCCACGGTCTATGGCCTTGCCGGCGGGATCTTCTTCATCAGCTATGCCCTGCTCGAGGTGCCATCCAATATCGCGATGATGCGTTTTGGCACCCGCGTCTGGATCACCCGCATCATGGTCACCTGGGGGTTGATTTCGGCGGCGCAAATGTTCGTGCAGACGCCGCTGCAATTTTATATCCTACGCTTCGCGCTCGGCGCTGCCGAGGCCGGGTTTTTCCCCGCCATCCTGTTTTATGCCAGCCTGTGGTTTCCCGCGAAATGGCGCGGCCGCGCTGTCAGTCGCTTTTACGTGGCGCAACCGGTTTCGCAGATCATCATGGGGCTGGTCTCCGGCCCTGTTCTCAACCTTGATGGCACGCTGGGCCTGCATGGCTGGCAATGGCTGTTCCTGCTCGAAGCCCTGCCGGCGCTGGCGATGGGCCTGATCATCTGGAAATTCCTGCCCGACAGCCCGGCAAGCGTTACCTGGCTTGATGCCGACGAACGCCGCTGGCTCACCGGCGCGCTTGCCGCCGATGCGGCCGGCATCACCACCACGAAACATGAAAGCGTGCTGCGCGCCATTGCCGACCGGCCGGTGCTGCTGTTCGGGCTGGTCTGGTTCTTCTATGTTGGCGCGGTCAACGCCTTTTATAATTTCACGCCGCAGATCATGGCGCTGAAGACCGGGCTCGATGTGCAAGGGGTCGGCTCGCTGGTGGCGGCAGGCGGCGTTTGCGGCGTCATCACGCTGCTCGGGCTTGGTTGGCATTCGGACCGGCGGCAGGAACGCTTCTGGCATATCATCGTGCCGGCGTTGATCACCGCGACCAGCTTTGTCACCCTTGTCATCAACCCGTCGCCGGTGCTGGCGGCACTGGCCTTCATCGCGATTGCCGCCACCTGG
>JBBQMB010000167.1:0-2329 GCA_038328515.1 Sphingomonadales bacterium | reverse complement strand
GTGCCGCTGCCCGAAGGCTATCGCTTCGATGAAGGCGGCGAAGCCGAGGTTGCAGCGCGCAGCTTTTCGGGGCTGGGACCGATCATCGCCATTGCGGTTTTCGGGATATTGGGCGTGCTGGTCATCGAATTCGGGCGGTTTCGCGAAACCGCCGTGGTGGCCGGGGTGATTCCGCTCGGGCTGTTCGGGGGGTTGGTGGCGCTGTTCCTGACCGGCAATTCGCTGAGCTATACCGCTGTCATCGGTTTCATCGCGCTGATCGGCATCGAGATCAAGAATTCGCTTTTGCTGGTGGATTTCACCACGCAATTGCGCAGCCGCGGCATGGCGCTGCGCGAGGCCATCGAACATGCCGGCGAAGTGCGGTTTTTGCCGGTGTTGCTGACCAGCGTGACCGCCATCGGCGGGCTGTTGCCGCTGGCGCTGTCGGGGTCGGGGCTGTATGGCCCGCTCGCCTGGGTGATTATCGGCGGGTTGATTTCATCGACGCTGCTCAGCCGCATGGTGACGCCGGTGATGTACCTGCTCATCGTGCGCGGGCATGAAGCGCCGGCGAACGAGGCCTGAGGGCTGATGCTGCAACATTGCGCGCGCGCGGCGCTGCGACTATCCCATTTGGCATGAAACGTTTTACCGGCCAGGACCGCTCGATCACCGACAAATGGCGCCCCGCCACGCTCGCCGTGCGCGGTGGCACGGCGCGCAGTGATTTCGGCGAGACGTCCGAAGCCATCTTCATGACGTCGGGCTATGCCTATGACAGCGCCGGCGAGGCAGCGGCGCGGTTCCGGGGGGAGCGCCCGGGTATGACCTATTCGCGGCTGCAGAACCCGACGACCGACATGCTGGAAAAACGCCTGGCGCTGCTCGAAGGCGCCGAGGCGGCGCGGGCGACGACCAGCGGCATGGCGGCGATGACGGCGGCGCTGATGTGCCAATTGTCGGCGGGCGATCATCTGGTCGCCGGCAAGGCGTTGTTCGGGTCGTGCCGGGTGCTGGTCGATACGATCTTGCCGCGTTTCGGTGTCGAAACCACCACGGTCGATGCCACCGATGTCGATGCCTGGGCGCGGGCGCGGCGGCCCAACACCAAGGTGTTTTTTCTTGAAACGCCGTCTAACCCCGGGCTGGAAGTTTCCGATATTCGCGCCATTGCCGATCTGGCGCATGATGCGGGAGCCACCGTGGTGGTCGATAACGCCTTTGCCTCCCCCATCGTGCAGCGGCCGATGGAATTCGGTGCTGACGTTGTGGCCTATTCGGCGACCAAGTTGCTCGACGGGCAGGGCCGGGTGCTGGCCGGCGCGGTGCTGGGCAGCGAGCAATGGATGAACGACGTCTATTTGCCGTTTGCGCGCCATACCGGGCCCAATCTGTCGCCGTTCAACGCCTGGGTGGTGCTCAAATCATTGGAGACGCTTGATTTGCGCGTGCAGCGCCAGTGCGAGAATGCGCTGGCGGTGGCGACGTTCCTTGAAAGTCGGGTGCCGTGTGTGCGCTATCCGGGGCTGGCGTCGCACCCCCAGCATGGGCTGGCGATGCGCCAGATGTCGGCCGGGGGCACGATTATCGCGCTGTTGCTCGATGGTGGCCAGGCCCAGGCGCATGCCTTGCTCGATGGGCTGGAACTGATCGATATTTCCAATAATCTGGGCGACAGCCGCAGCCTGATGACGCATCCGGCAACCACCACGCACTATAGCGTTTCGCCCGAGGTGCGCGCCGAAATGGGGATTACCGAAGGCATGTTGCGGTTGTCGATCGGGCTTGAAGATCCGCGCGACCTTATCGATGATCTCGATCAGGCGCTGGCCGGGGCCGGGCTGTGATGGATCAGGTCATCCGCCTGATATTCCCCTATGCCGCGACCACCCATGGCGTGACGGTGCGGGTGGCGCCGCGCTATTTGCCCGATCAGTCCGATCCGCGGGCGCCGCGCCATGTCTGGAGCTATCACGTCCGTATCGAAAATGGTGGCGACGCCGCCGTGCAATTGCGCAGCCGGCACTGGCGGATTACCGATGCGCTGGGCCGCAGCGAAAGCATCGAAGGCCCGGGCGTCATCGGCCAGCAGCCGGTGATCGAGCCGGGCATGGCGTTTGATTATGTCTCGGGCGTGCCACTCGCCACGGCATCGGGGTCGATGCACGGCAGCTATCACATGACGGGGACGCGCGGCGGCTTCGATGTCGATATCCCGGCTTTCAGGCTCGAACTGCCGGCGGCAGGGCCGGGGGTGAGCTGACGCGATGAAACGCACGCACCTGCCGCTCAACGCGCTGCGCGTCTTTGATGCGGCGGCCCGGCATTTGAGTTTTACCAAGGCCGC
>JBBQMB010000166.1:0-2506 GCA_038328515.1 Sphingomonadales bacterium | reverse complement strand
GCCGGCTGGAGGACGTGCAGGCGACGCCGACAACGGCGGTGTTTTTGTCACGCGATGCCGGCAATGGCCTGGTGCTGGAGCATCATCTGGCCATCATCGGCGATGTGCTGGTGGCGAGCACGCGGTTGACCAATGCCGGTGCGGCCGCGCTCGCGGTGGAATGGCTGGCGGCGCCGGTGCTGCCGATCCCGGGCTTTGTGATTGATATCATTGGATTCGAGGGCCGCTGGGCCGGCGAGTTCGAGACCCGGCGGCAGCGGCGCCCACAGGGTAGTCTGGTGCGCGAGAACCGCCGCGGGCGGACCAGCCATGACGCATTTCCCGGTGTGATCGCCTGTACAGCGACGTGCGACGAACAACAGGGGCTGGCCTATGGCTGGCATCTGGGGTGGAGCGGTAACCATCGGCTGGCGGTGGAAACCCTGTCGGATGGCCGGGCGCTGGTGATGGCCGAAGCGCTGCTGCTGCCGGGTGAAATGCGGCTTTCAGCCGGCGCGAGCCTTACCAGCCCGGCGCTATATGCCAGCGTTTCGGATGCCGGCCTGTCGGTGCTGTCGCAGCAATTTCACCACTTTGTGCGGGCTCGGCCCGAACACGCCCGGCTGCGCGCCCGGCCGCGCCCGGTGCATTACAACAGTTGGGAAGCGGTGTATTTCGACCATGATCCGGCCGTACTCGCCGATCTGGCGGCGCGGGCAGCGGCGCTTGGCGTCGAACGCTTTGTGCTGGACGATGGCTGGTTCAAGGGCCGGCGCAGCGATAGCGCCGGGCTGGGCGACTGGACGGTCGATCGCGGCATCTATCCCGATGGACTGGCACCGCTGATCGCGCAGGTGCGGGCGCTCGGCATGGAATTCGGCCTGTGGGTCGAACCCGAAATGGTCAATCCCGACAGTGATTTGTTTCGCGCCCATCCCGATTGGGTGCTGGGCGTTGCCGGTGCGGCGCAGCTCGATTTTCGGCATCAGTTGGTGCTCGATTGCGGCCGGGCGGAGGTTTGCGAGCATCTGTTCGGCGCCATCGATGCGCTGCTGCGGGCGCATGACATCGCCTATCTCAAATGGGACATGAACCGCGATATCAGCCACCCCGGCGGCCGTGATGGCCGCGCCGGGGCGGTGGCGCATGTTGCCGGACTATATGATCTGCTGGCGCGGCTGCGGCTGGCGCATCCGGCGGTTGAGATCGAAAGCTGCGCTTCGGGCGGCGGCCGTGCCGATTACGGCATATTGGCGCTGACCGACCGGATCTGGACATCGGATTCGAACGATGCGCTCGATCGGCTCGCGATCCAGCGCGGCTTTTCGCACTGGTTCCCGCCCGAAGTGATGGGCGCCCATGTCGGCCCCGCGACCTGCCATATCACCGGGCGACGGCTGACAATGGGGTTGCGCGTTGCGACGGCGCTGTTCGGCCATATGGGGATCGAGCTTGACCTGCGCGACCTCAGCGCTCGCGAGGCCGATGATCTGGCCTCGGGCGTGGCGCTGCACAAGGCGCATCGCGGGCTGATCCACAGCGGCGATCTGTTCCGGCTGGCGGCCGAGCCCGGGGTCAATGCCTTTGCCATGGTCGCGCCGGATCGGGGTGAAGCGCTGCTGTCATGGACGGTGGTTACCGAAGCGCCGGGCTATTTCGGTGCGGCCTTGCCGTTGGTGGGGCTCGATCCCGAGGCGGATTATCGCGTCACCCGGGTCTGGCCACCCCGGTTGGCGGTTGATTGGCCGCTGACCGATGGCGCGCTGGTGCCCGCTGCACTGCTGATGCGCGCCGGGTTGCAGCCGCCGCGCCTGCGCCCCGAGACGGCAGTGGTGCTGCATCTGGAGCGCGTAGGCTAGCCGATAATCTCGCCCAGCGCTGCAATCAGCGCGTCAACCTCGGCCGCATCATTATAATGCGACAGGCCGATGCGCACCGCCCCGGGGCCCGAGCGCAGGCCGAGCACGGTCGCCGGTTCCCAGGCGTAGAAATAGCCATCCCACACAAAGATGTTGCGCGCTGCGAGTGCCGCTGCAACGGCGGGCGCTGCGTGGCCGGCGATTGAAAAGGTGAAGGTCGGCACGCGCGCCGCCAGCCGGTTGGCATTGCCGATACCATGCAGCGTAATGCCCGGCAGGCTGGCAAGCCCGGTGAGGAACTGCCGCATCAGATCGGTTTCATGGGTGATGATCGCCGCAAAGCCGGCAATGAGGCGCTGGCGCAACGGCGCTGTGGCCGGGGCGCCACCGCAATGGCTGCCGATCCAGGCGAAATGTTCGATGGCGGCCAGCGTGCCGGCCTGGGCTTCGAAGCTGGGGGTGCCGGGGGCAAAGCGCGTGGGCATGACATCGACCGACGGCCGCACCTTCCACGGCCGCAGCCGCGCCTGCATGGCGCGCGACAGGAACAGGATGGCAGCGTGCGGCCCGAAGAATTTATATGCGGACGCACACAGCAGGTCACAGCCGATGGCGCGAACGTCGATGGCGATATGCGGGGTCGATTGCACGGCGTCGACGACGCTGAC
>JBBQMB010000165.1:0-2598 GCA_038328515.1 Sphingomonadales bacterium | reverse complement strand
AATGCCGCGCGCCCGCGGACGCCATTGGACAGATCAAGCGCCTTGCGGGCGGTGACTGCGGCGTCATTGTAGCGTCCAAGATTGAACAAGGCTTCGGCGTGCGCATGAAATGCCCGCGCGCTGAACGGATCAAGGGCAATGGCGCGGCCAGCCAGCACGTCGGCACGCGCCGGATTGACAGTGAAAATGCTGCGGGCCGCCCCGGCGATGGCATCTGGATTGCCCGGCTCAAGCTGAGCCGCGCGTTCGGCGCCCGCAACCGCAGTACGGACGTTCAACTGGCCGAGTTCGAATGTCGAATAGTTTGCCAGGGCCCTACCCGATTTCGGCGCTATTTCAACAGCGCGGCGCGCCGATGCAACCGCCTGCGAATATAACTCACGCGAAGCTGACCAGTTTGTCTCCAAGCCACTCAGAGTAGCCAAAAAATTCGCTTTTCTGGAATAGGCCAGCGCATAGTCCGGATCGAGTGCAATCGCCGCATCGAGCTGAGCGATGCCTTTTGCTGCGCTCGCCGCGTCGGTTATACTGCTGGAGTCCGCCTGAAAATATAACGCCTGGGCCTCGACATTATCGGTCCCGCCAACCTGCAACTTCCCCGCCGCCTTGCCCAGCCGGGGGCTGAGGGCGCCGACAACGCTGGTGGCGATGCTGCTCTGGATGTCCAGCACATCGCCGGGGGGGCGATCATAGGTTTGCGACCAGATTTCCACCCCCGTCTTGCTGTCGCTCAATTGCGCGCTGATGCGCACCGTCGTCGCAGAGCGGCGGACACTGCCGGTCAGCACATTGGCAACGCCCAGTTGCGTGGCCACGTCCGCCAGATCGGCGCTATCGCGAAACCGTTCCGACGAAGCGCGGCCGATCACCTTCAGCCCGACGATCTGTGACAGGGCGTTGCGCAGTTCCTCGGCAAGGCCATCCGCAAAATAGGCCTGGCTGGCCTCACCCGATAGATTGGCAAAGGGCAGCACCACCACGCTGGCCGTGCCGTCATCGGCCCTGCGGCCCATGAACTTCCACGCCCCGAACCCGCCTGCCGCCAGCGCCGCCACCCCAGCCGCGCCGCCAATCAGCAGGCGGCGGCTTGGGCCAGATTGCGGTGCAGGCACGGGCACCGCAGCAGCCATCGCAGAAGCGGCCGTGGCCGGTGTCGCCAACTGCCGCGTCACATCCGCAACAAACGCCCCCAGGCGCGGGTCCTTGGCATTACCCTTCCACCCGATCAGATCGGCTGATTGGCGCAATTCGAACATCACCGGGCGCTGGCAGACCTCGATCATCACCGGCATCAGGGCACTGCGCTGCAATGCCACCGTGGCCTCCGATCGCACCCAGTCCGACGCCACAGCCGCCTCCGACCACAGCACGATCACCACCCGCGCCTCGCGCAGAGCGGTTTCGGTCACCTTATCATACACCTCGCCGGATTTCAGCGCCTGGTCCCACCAGACATCATGCCCGGCGGCCTTCAACGCCGTCGCCATCTTGCCGGCGATGGCAAGATCCTGCCGGCTGTAGGATAGAAAAATGTCAGGTGTCTGCCGGGTCATGATCGCAAGAAGCCGGACGGATGCAGCATGCGGTTCTCGGGCAGAAATCACCTATTTCTAAAGCGGAAACGATACGCCGGACTGTGCGTGCTGGGCGGCTGCTGTCAGTAAGTAACAAGCTACTCGCGAATGTGAAAGGTGCGACGCAGCGCTATCTGCCGAACGTGTTGTTTAGGCTTGGCAGCGACCGTTGCTGACTGTGGGATAAATGGCCGCTTCTGGCACAAGCAGCCGATCGGAGATTGGTGCGGGAATGACGGGGATTGGGTCGAAAGCAGCCGCGCCCATCGCCCCCACCCCCCCGCAACCTAACCCCCCACCTGCCCTGTCCCATACACCCGCGGCTTGAAGGTCGGGAGTTCTTCCAGCGCGACCGGGCCACGGGCGTGGAGGCGGCCGGTGGCGATGCCGATTTCGGCGCCGAAGCCGAATTCGCCGCCATCGGCGAATTGCGTCGAGGCGTTCCACAGCACGATGGCGCTATCGACTTCGGCGAGGAAACGCGTCGCGACATCGGCATTTTCCGCCACCACGGCATCGGTATGCGACGAGCCATGCGCTGCGATATGGGCAATCGCGCCGCCAACGCCATCGACCAGCGCCGCCGAGGCCATTGCATCGAGATATTCGGTATCGAAGGCATCGCCCGGCGCCGGCTCCACACGGCGGTCGAGCGCCAGCACGCCGGCATCGCCGCGCACCACACAGCCCCCCGCGAGCAGCGCCGCCAGCACCGCCTGGGCCAGCGCCGGGCTTGCGGCGCGGTCGATGAGCAGGGTTTCCATCGATCCGCACACGGCGGTTCGCCGCAATTTCGAATTGACGACAATCGCCGCCGCCATCGCGCTATCGGCCGAGGCATCGACATAGACATGGTTGATGCCATCGAGATGCGCCAGCACCGGCACCCGCGCTTCGGCCTGGACCCGTGCCACCAGCCCCTTGCCGCCGCGCGGAATGATCACATCGATCAGGCCATGCGCCGCGAGCATTTCGCCGACCAGGGCGCGGTCACCCGCTGGCACCATCTGCACCGCTGCGGCCG
>JBBQMB010000164.1:0-2703 GCA_038328515.1 Sphingomonadales bacterium | reverse complement strand
CATCTGCTGCTGTTCGTGCTGTGGCTGGGGGGCGACCTTGGCGTCTTTGTGCTCGGCCAGCATTTCCGCAAGCGCAGCTATTCGCTGCCCGAACGGCTAACGCTGCTCAAACTTCTGGTCGCCGTCGACATGGGGCCGCGATCAGCCTGGGCGCTGATGGTGCCGATGTCGCTGACATTGCTCTATGCCGGTGGCTGGTGGGCTGAACTGCCGCTGGGGGTTGTCATCGCCGGCTGGGCGACCGGGCTGTTCTGGCTGTGGCTGGTCTGGGATGCCCATGCGCATGACATGACCCCGCGCGCTGCCCGCGATCGCCGCATCGAAGGCTGGTTGCGCTATGGGCTGACGGCATTCTACCTGGGATTGGGCGGCGTTTCATTTGCGACGGGTGCGCCGCTTGCCGAACATTGGCTGGCGGCCAAGGCTTTGCTGTTCGGGTTGATTTTTGCGGCAGCGATCATGATCGATCACGCCTTCAAGCCGGTTGGCCCGCAATTGATGGCGTTGATCGCGCAAGGATCATCGGATGCGACCGAAGTACCGCTGCGCGCCACCATGGATGGGACGCGCCGCTGGGTGTTCGCCGTCTATGCGCTGTTGTTTGTCACCAGCTGGTTGGGGTCGGTCAAGCCGTTCTGACGCCCCTTGCTGGTGTCAGCGCGGTCCGTCGCGGCCGGTGTTGCTGGTGTTGGGGCCGCCGCCAAGCCCGCCGGCGCCGACACTGCCCAGATTGCCGAACAATTCCTGCAGGAAACCGGTGTCGCGGCCCAGCGTGATGGTCTTGTCCTTTTCAGGCGAGATGCGCGCCACCTGCTCCATGCCGCGGCGTTCCACCTTGGCGACATTGCCGGCGGCATCGAAGCTGATGATCAGGATCGATTGTTCGAGAACCTTGGGATTGGCAAAGGCATATTGGCCGGTGTTGCGCGACACATAATACCATTCGCCCTGATCGAATTGTGCGGCAAAGGTCGGGCGGCCGAGCGTTTTGGCAACCGAATCGCGGTTATCGACGCCGGGCTGGATCGAGGTCAGCAGGGTTTCATCGATCAAATAGCCTTGCGACTGGCGGATGCGGCTGCAACCGCTGCTGGCCAGCGCCACAACGGCGAGGCCGATCAGCCAGAAACGGGGTTGCCCTGTGGCAGGGTTACGCATCACACTCTCCCAAACGCCGCAACCGGTTGCATGGCGCCGTCGCACGCTCAATATGGCATAATGCGGCCGCTTCCAATCGGCGATGACAAACGGGACTTGTGCATGTCGATTCTCTCTGCGTTCCGGCGCGCTGTCGCGGTCACCTTGCCGGGCGAAGCGCTGTATAATTCCGTGGTTGCCGAAGCGCGGCGCCCGGCCTGGTATCTGGCAGGCGGCGTGCCCGATACGCTTGATGGCCGGTTCGATATGGTGGCGCTGGTGCTGTCATTGGTGCTGATTCGGCTTGAGGACGAAGGCGAGGCGCAGCTTTGCGCCGATGTCACCGAACGCTTCATCACCGATATGGACGGATCGCTGCGCCAGGATGGCGTGGGCGACCAGGTTGTCGGCAAGCATATCGGCCGCATGGTCGCAGCGCTTGGCGGCCGGCTCGGTGCCTATCGCGACAGTCGCAACGATGATGCCGGCTTTGGCGAAGCGCTGCGCCGCAACCTGTGGCGCGGCGAACCGGTCGATGACGGTGCCGTGGCGTTCGTGGTTGCCGAGGCGCGGGCGGTGGCGACGCGGCTGGCGGCAACATCGCTGGCGTTGCTGAAGGCCGGCAAGGTGGCGGCCGGCGCATGATTCCTGAATTTTCTCGGCCGATGCGCGCGCATGAAATCGGTGGCAACCCGCGGCGCCAGCAGATCGAGGCCAGCGCAGCCGAGCGCGCCGCGCTGGCGCAGCGTTTCGACCTGCTGGTGCTCGACCGGCTGGTTGCCGATATCACCCTGCGCCGCGACGCCGCCGGCATCCGGGTGACCGGGCAGATCGATGCCAGCGGCGCCCAGCCCTGTGTCGCCACCGCCGAGCCGGTGCCGTTCTTGATAACCGAACCGCTGGCGTTGCTGCTCACCGAAGGCGCGGCGGAGGGCGACGAGATCGAACTGGCCGACAGCGATCTCGATAGCGAGGCGCTGGTCGGTGACATTATCGACACTGGTGAGATCGCCGCGCAGGCACTGGCACTGGCGCTCGATCCCTATCCGCGCTCGACCGCGCCGGCGCCGGGCGTGATCAGCGAAGAAGCGGCACGGGCAGCGGCCAATCCGTTTTCGGTGCTGCGCCGACCATAAAAAAGCGCCGCCCGTTGCCGGGCGGCCCTTTTCACCGTCATTTCATTGATCAGACTTGCGGTGCGGGTTCCGAAAAGCCGCCGCGGCGCCCGGTCTTGGGGATCGCCGAGGTGCCGGTCGCCGGGCGCGATGACGGGGTGCCGGTGGTCGTCGAACGGTCGATGGTCTCGCCGGCCATGACCTTCTTGATCTCGTCACCCGACAGGGTTTCAAGATCGAGCAGCGCGGCGGCAAGCGCGTGGAGCTGGTCGATGTTCTCGCTGAGCAGTTGTTTAGCGCGATCATAGCCTGCAGTGACGATGGTGCGCACCTCCGCATCGATCAGTTGAGAAGTCTGTTCGCTGACATTCTGGGTGCGCGTCACGCTATGCCCCAGGAACACTTCTTCCTGATTATCGGCATATTTCAGCGGGCCGAGCTTGTCGCTCAT
>JBBQMB010000163.1:0-2957 GCA_038328515.1 Sphingomonadales bacterium | reverse complement strand
TCGGTAAAGGCATAGCCAAGCCCGCTGACCATGGCGAAATACCGCCGCACATCCGCCAGCCGCGCGGCGATTCCGCCATAAACAATCGGCTTTTGCGTATAGGCGAGCACGACGTCCGGTCGCTCGCTGCGCATCAGCCGGACCAACGCCCGCAACGTCACCAGGTCGCCGAAAATATTCTGTCCGGTGCGCTGCATCGGTATCCGCACGAAACGCACGCCAATCGCTTCCAGTGCCGCGACCACATCGGGATCGTCATCGGGTGCGGCGGCAATCACCTCATGGCCAAGCTGCACCATGTCCCTGAGAAGCCGACCACGAAAATTGATCAGCGACCAGGCAAGGCTCGCAATCACGAGCACGCGCGACGGCGGGGCCCCGACGGGCCATGGCGACGGCGAAGCCATGCGCACATTTCTATCAGCAGTCATGTCTGTCACCGCGTCACCCATCTGTCGAAGGGGGAGCCGGGCAGAATCGCCGCTGCGGCGTTCGACGATGACGGGACGGGCAGCGGCGCCGCATGCCCGTCCGCTGCCAGCGCGCCACGTCTTGCGCGCCGCGCCCCTTCGGCATCCTGAGGCAAGGCCTCACCAGGCGCTGCATGGGCTACCCGGTACAGTTCGCCCGCCGACTCCTGCATCAGGCTGCTGCCCAGCCGCAGAGGCGCAAACCGGCGATAAAGCTCAGCATAACGTGCCGCGACCTGGTCGAGCGAATAATGCTCGATGATGCGATTGCGCGCTGCCTGCCCGATCATCTGGCGCCCCAGCCGTCCCAGCCGGTCCAGCCTTCCCAATGCCTTCGCCAGGGCATCGGCGTCGCCTGGCGGCACGACAAGGCCGGTCTTGTCCAGAATTGCTGCGCTATCCCCCACATCGGTGGCGACGCAGGCGACGCCGCTCGCCATCGCCTCGCCCAATATGTTGGGAAACCCCTCACCCCATGATGACGCCACGGCGAGCATATCAACCCCTGGCAGCCATTCCGACACATCGCGCTGCTCCCCGGCCAGCGTCACCCTGTCGGCAGGCAATTGTGCCAGCGCAGCGGCAATTCCCGGCTCTGGCGATTCCATGCCGGTGCCAACCAGCAGCAGGTGCAGGTCATGCCCCGCCGCCCGCGCACGGCGCACCGCCTCCACCAGCACATCGACGGACTTCATCGGGTGGGCCCGCGCCACCAGTGCCACAACCGTCGCTTCCTTGCGGATGCCGAACTTGCGCCGCAGCATGGCATCGGCCCCGGCGCGCGGCGCAAACACCTGGCAGTCAAAGCCATTCGGGATCATCACCGCATGGTCATTGTCATAGCCGATCGCCTCATGCTGGCGCGCGGCGACGGCGGAATTATAGATGATCGCCGTCGGGACACCCGAAAACCGCGCGCCCAACCTGATCACGGCGCGTGTCCGCACCGGCTCCCGGGCAATATCGGCAAGCGAATGGCGCATGTTCCACAACAGCGTCGGGCGCCGAAGCTGCAATGCCCGGCCGACGAGCCCCGCCAAATTGCCATGATACATCCAGCCCTGGATGATCGCAGGCCGCACCCGATGAATGATGCCGGCCAGCCGCAGCAGCTTGATGGGTCCCGGCCAGCCGCGCGCCATGTCGATGCTGTGAATGCGGATGCCGGCGCCTTGCAATCGGTCAGCAACGGCGCCGATAGGCAACAGCGACAATACCTCATGGGAAAGCCCCCCGGCCGTCATGGCCGGGTGCGCGAGCAAGCGCGCCAGAACCATTTCGGCACCACCGGTATTCAGGCCGGTGATAACGTGGAGGACTGTCGCCGGCCGGCTCACGGATCGCGGCGCCCGCTTCGGCAGGCTTTCGGGCCATGCGCGCAACAAGCTTCTTCGTGGATGGACATGAACTGGCGCACCCCTTTTATTTAAGGCTGGGCATTACTTAGCCCAGCCATGACCGCGTTTCCCGAACGCTTCCGGCCACTATCCATCGGAGCCCCTTCCGGGGCATTCGTCACTGCCCGCACCAGGCGCGCAGCCATCCCCCCTTAACCGCCGCTGCAACCACCGCCGAACACCGGCATTCACCCCCCTCCTCAGTCTGCGAAACAACCAGAATGACGCCATCAACCTGTTGGAATAACAGAAATTTTTTTCTCCCAAGCCGTTCATGCCCCGAAAGGATAGGATGATGGCAGTTCGGGTAATGGCCTGATGGTCGAATGAAGATCGCCCACACAGGACCTATAGTCATTAACAGTTCGGGCGAATTCGGCGGGCAAACATCAATGCCGCGTGCCGGAGGGCAACCGGGGTGGGAGCATGGTCGTGGGGCAATCGCAAACGACACCGGCTGACAATTTCGACACGACAAGCGACGCGGCAGCGGGCGGCGGGCCTGGTATCGCTACCCCGCACACTCCCACGGTCCAAGGTCAACCTGCGTTGCACCCGATCCTGGCGCCCGTCCTCGGCCTTGCACGCCGGCTGCTGCGCAACCGCCGAGTCCGCCACACGATCCTCGCGGTGCTCGACACCCTGTGCGCAGTCGGTGCTGTGGCGATCGCGATCGTGCTGCGCATGAACGGCCATGTGCCGGTCCAGATGCAGGCGGGCTTTGTCGCCGCTGCGCCCTTGATCGCCATCGTATCGGCCATCATCTTCCAACGCGTCGGACTATACGGCCGCGTCTGGCGCTACACATCGCTCACCGACATGCCGTTGCTGTTGCTCGCCGCCACACTCTCGGTCGCCGGCTGGGTGGGGTCGGTGGCGCTGCTCGGCCGGATCGACTGGCTGCCCGCCTCCGTCCCGATCATCGCCTGGCTCATCCTGGTCGGCGGGCTGGCCGGTATCCGCCTGTCGCGCCGCATGGCCAGCGAACATCTGCGCCGCCGCGTTCACAAGCACGAAAACGGCACAGCAGCCGCACCGCCGCGCGCCACCATCGTCGTCGGCACCGGCGACAATGTAGATCTCGCACTCC
>JBBQMB010000162.1:0-3068 GCA_038328515.1 Sphingomonadales bacterium | reverse complement strand
TACGCTGCGCACCGCGCAAAGGCGCGATGACGATGACGCGCAAAGGCGCGATATGGTGGCGGAATGATCGTTCGGCCCAGCCCAAATTTCGATGTCCGCCGCCACCCGGTGTCGATGCTCGTGCTGCACTATACCGGCATGCAAAGCGCCGCCGCCGCGCTCGACCGGCTTACCGACCCGCAAGCCAAGGTATCGGCGCACTGGGTCGTTGCCGAAGATGGCCAGATCATCAGCCTGGTTGATGAAGCCCAGCGCGCCTGGCACGCCGGCAAGGCATGGTGGCGCGGCATTACCGATGTCAACAGTGCCAGCATCGGCATTGAAATCGTCAATCCGGGCCATGAATTCGGCTATCGCCCCTTCCCGACCGAACAAATGGCCGCCGTCGAGCAGCTGGTCAGCGCAGCCGTCGCGCGCTTTGGTATCCATCCGTCCAATGTCGTTGGCCATTCCGATGTCGCCCCGGCGCGCAAGGATGATCCGGGCGAATTGTTCGATTGGCCCCGCCTCGCCCGCATCGGCCTTGCCACGCCGGTGCCCGGCGCCGGTTTCGATCCGAACTGGACCGACGAAGGCACCCTCGCCGCCCTGGCGCGCTACGGCTATGATGTTACCCAAGCGACAGCCGCTGTAATCGCGTTCCAGCGCCGTTTCCGCCCTGAACGCTTCGATGGCATCATCGATGCTGAAACCCGGACGATCTTGCGCGGGCTATTGACGTAACCGGCTGGTGACGCCGTTGCCGATCACGGCCGCAGCCCCCGCCCTTTGCGCCCGGGCCGTAACGCCCGCTGCGCCAGATTGGCAAATTCGCACAATTCCGCCCGGGTTTCGCGCGGATCGATGATCGCTTCCACGCCAAACTTCTCGGCGGTGCGGAACGGTGATTTGACCCGCTCCAGCCGCGCCTTGATCTCGGCCAGCCGCGCCTTGGGGTCATCACTGGCTTCGAGTTCGGCGCGATAGGCCGCCTCCAGCCCGCCCGAAATCGGCAAAGATCCCCAATCCCCCGATGGCCAGGCCAGCCGCCAGCGGAAACGGTCGGCGGGCGCATGGCCGCTGCCGGCCATGCCATAGGCCTTGCGCAAAACGACCGCACACCAGGGCACCGATGATTGATATATGGCCGTTAACGCCCTGGAACCCCAGCGAATTGTGCCTTCATCTTCGGCGCGGCGGCCGATCAGAAAGCCGGGGTTGTCGACGAGATGGACAACCGGGAGATGAAACGTATCGGCCAGATCAACATGCCGTTCGACCTTGCGCGCCGTCGCTGCCGTCCATAATCCGCCCAACGCTTCAGGGTTGGACGCGATCACCGCCACCGGCCAGCCATCGATCCGCGCGAGGCCGGTGACAACCCCGAGCCCCCATTCGCGCCCGATTTCAAACCAGCTATCGCGATCGACGACAGCCTCGACGATCGGGCGGATCGGGTAGAGCCTGCGGCCATCGCGCGGCACCGCTGAAACCAGCCAATCCTCGCCCTTGCGCCTTTTGTCCCGCACCGGCCCGCGCGCCGGCAGTTCATCCACCGAGCTCGGCAAATACGACAGGAAACGCCGCAGTCGGACAAAGGCTTCGGCCTCGCTCGCGACCCGGTCATCGATCGCGCCGTTGCTGGCATGGATATGGGCGCCGCCCAGATCCTCCTTGGTCCGCACTTCGCCTGCTGCGGCAACGACCGGCGGCCCGGCGACAAACATTTGCGACACACCTTCGACCAGCAGCGAATAATGCGCCATCACCTGTCGCCCGGCGCCCAACCCGGCCACCGGCCCCAGCCCGAGTGCCACCACCGGCACATTGGCCATGTTTTCGACCATCACCTCCCAGCCCGGTATCTCGGGGATATAGGTGTGGCCCATCGTTTCGAGCGTGCGCACCGAGCCGCCGCCGCCGGTCCCCTCGATCATGCGGATCAACGGCATCCGATATTCACTGGCCAACCGCTCGGCATCGGTCAGCTTCCTGTGCAGGCTGGCATCCGCTGCACCACCGCGCACGGTAAAGTCGTCGGCGGTCAACACGACCGGCCGGCCATCGACCGTCGCGCGCCCGAAAAGAAAGTTCGCCGGCTGGAACGACAGCATCTCCCCGTCATCGGCATAAGCAGCGAAACCGGCGAGCGCGCCGATTTCGCGAAACGAGCCCTCATCGGCAACGGCTGCGATCCGTTCGCGGGCATTGAGCCGGCCCATCGCTCGCTGCTTTGCCAGTTTCGCGTCGCCCCCCATCAATAGCGCCGCCGCGCGCCGCCGCGCCAGTTCGTCAAGTTCGGGGGACCAGGTCATGCAAGCGATACTATGGTGCGAATGACGGGATAGCGAGTGCCGGACGACGACGAACGTGAGATCGATCTGAGCCGGACGTGACAAAAAGGCGTTGTTACCAGTGATTGATATACTAGTATCATCAAGAAATGCTAATAATTACAATAGGTAAAACTAATTCAGCCGGCGCTATCAGGCGCCTTCACAACGGACTCGACGTATCTGATCCGGCAGGCATTGAGCATGCTGAACGCGTTGATCGCCTGTCGAACGTTTTGCAGCCGGCGCCTGCGAGCAGAGCCGCCCTGGCGCCTGAGGTGCAGCGCGCGACCGCCGCCGCATGATGTCCGATGGATGATTTCCTGCGCGAGCGACACCGATAAATGTTAACAAAACACTACTATTCGATCAGGGAACCGCTATATTCCTGGTCAGAAGCGTCGGCGACTCGCAGGGGCACATCAACCGGTCAACGGTCCATGACACTGATCGCGATACTAAAGGCACTGGTTCTGATAGCAAAATTGCCATGATGATCGTTTTGACAGCGGTTTATTACGCGACGGTGCAGTGGGTCGGCAAGGCATTGTGCCGCATCCAATTCACGCATGGCGGAGTAAACTTGCATCCAAACGCAAAATCGGTAAAAATAAATAGTGTTTTATACAGGCATGATCAGCGTGAAAGTCAGGTCAGAAGATGCGCATCGGGTTCGATGAAAATTTGGCGAACAGCCTTGACATTCCCCGTCCAAACGGGCGGTGTATTGCCGTGACAACACGGCAAAACGCATTC
>JBBQMB010000161.1:0-3091 GCA_038328515.1 Sphingomonadales bacterium | reverse complement strand
GCGGCAGCGGCGGTCCTGGTGCCGGCGGCGGTCTGGGCAAGGCCCGCAACCGGGGTGGCCAGCAGGGCCAGGACGAGAGTCGCAGCGCCACCCTTCAGGGCGGCGCGGTTAAGCGAGGTTTTCGCGTTGATCACAGATATGGTTCCTTCACTAAAAACAGTTGCGCGATGTCCAACATAGACTGCCGCCACCCGCGTGGATGACTGCGCTCTGTGCCGAAAACTCTGCCCCTCAGCAGTGCATCGCTCCAGCCATTACGGCCTTGGTTATGTCTGTCGTTGAAACAGGGTGAGTCTGTAAAGGTTCAGGAACCGTGGCCGTGCATTCGGAAGATTGGTGTTGCAGCTTGGCAACAGGGGGATGACAGGACGATGACGTTATTTTCGGCAGCGTTCGGGCGGTGTTTCAGCCCGGATCAAAGCCACGCAGCGCGTTGCCGGCGGCATCCAGCGCCTTGACATAATCCCGCAGCAGGTCGCGCTCGGCGAGCTGGATATGCGGGTTCCAGGTGTCGATGATCAGCACGGCGCGCAACGCATCGCTATGGTTCCAGGCCTCGTGCTCGATCGTGTCATCGAAAGCGAAAGCCTCGCCCTCGACCCACGACCGCAGTTCATTGCCGACGCGGAATTCGCAGCCCGGCGGCACGATCAGCGGCAGATGGATGATGGTGCGGATGTTGGTGGCACCGGTATGCGGCGGGATTTGCGTATGGGGTTTCAGCAGCGAAAAGAACGCCACCGGTCCGCGCCCGGCAAGATCGAAAAGCGGTAGCCGGTCGAGCAGCGCGGCGGTCTGTGGACAGCGCGCGCGGATGATATCGTTGTTGACGCCATCGCGGATGAGAAATTGCGCCGCCCAGGCGTCGCTGTGGTTGAGCGGCACCCATTGGTTGACGGGGGCGCCGGGCGGGTAAGCGACATAGGGGGCAAAGCCGGCATCGCCCGCCGCCAGCAGCGCTTCGAGCTCGGCGCGGATGACCGGGGTGGCGGCTTCGAGTTCGGCGAGCCAGGGGAAATGGCTTTTGGCAAAAAATTGCTCGGCGGGCAGATAGGGATAGTTCAGCACCAGCGGCGCGTGGTGATAGATGCGGCGGCGGCCCAGCGATGTATCGATAAAATGGCGAAAGCGCAGCGAATCGTCGCTGGTCATCGCATCGAGCGCTGGCACCAGCGCGGCGTCGAGCCGGGCAGCGAGCTGGTCATTGGCGGCGCCCACCGTCATGCGCGCGTGCGACAATCCGGCCATGAAGCCCGGCCCCTGGCGCGCATTGGGGTCGGTCGCGGCGAGCAGGCGACGGTAATAGTCCAGCGCCTCGCCGGGCTTGCCCTGCGCTTCCAAAAGCCGACCCTTGCACAGCAAGGCGTGATCGAAATAGGGGTCGCGGTCGAGCGCCATGTCGAGCGCGCTGCCTTCGGCCGCCTGGTCGCCGGCAACGCTGTGGGCGGTCGACAGATTATACCAAAGCAATGGCGAGGCGGGATCGGCAGCAGCAGCGCGCGCCAGAAGCGCAGCGGCGGTGCGGGCATCGCCGCGGCCAAGCGCCTGCAAGCCGGCGGCATTCAGTTCAGCGGGATTGTCGGTCATTGCGGGCTTTCCGTCATGAGGGTGGCAGGGTCGACACGCACGCCTTGCCAGGTCATGCCCCAGTGCAGGTGCGGCCCCGTCGCGCGGCCGGTGGCGCCGACAAGACCGATGGGCTGGCCCTGCGCGACGATCTGGCCGGGTTGAACATCGATTCGCGAGAGGTGCATCATCACCGAATAAAGCCCGGCGCCATGATCGAGAATAACCAGATTGCCTTCGAGGGCAAACGGCCCGGCGGCGAGTTTGACGACGGCGGGGGTGGGCGACAGGATCGGCGTGCCGGTCGGGGCGGCGATATCCATGCCGCCGTGCGGGGACGCCGGGCGATCGCCATAAATACGCTGGGCACCGAAATTGGTCGAAATCCGCCCCGGCACCGGTCGGATGAAGGTGCCGCGCCAGAATGGCAACGCCGAGACATCGGCGCGGGCGGCCCTGACGGCGCCGAGTTCGCGTTCTCGCCGGGCATCATATTCGGGGTTGGGCGGGCCCGGCGTCATCAGCCGACCGGGCAGGCGGTCGGTATCCCAGGCCCTTGTGGCAATGGTCAGCGGCCAGCGCGCCGGGCGGCCATCATCGGTTGTCCAGACCAGCGTTGCCGTGGGGCCGGCATCGCGATCGATGCCGATCATGAAAGCGCCGTCGCTGGTCAATGGCACCGGCCGGCCATCGAGCATCAGATCATGGCCCGGGCGTGGCAAGCGGGCACGCACCACGGCGCCCTGCCGGGTTGCCAGCGCCGTTTCAGCGGTGAACGGCAGCGGTGCGGCCGCCACGGTAGGGGAGGCCGCCGCAATGACCAGCGCGAGGCCGAGCAGCTTCAAATTTCGCCCTTGGCGCGTTTTTCGGCATAGCGCGTCGTGGCGGCGGTGGCATCGGCATAGGCTTCCTGGAATTCGTGGCTCCAGTAGCGCAGCGCCGGCAGCGGGATGCGCTTGCCGGTGACAGCACAGATGACATGATCGCCGGGCGAAATCACCTGATACGACCCCGAGAGATATTTCAGCCGCGCAGCGCGGCCCAAACTGTTGAGCATCTAGAACAGCCTTCCTTGCACCGGCGCACCGGTTGATACCGGCGTATCGCCATCTGCAAAGCGGATCGTCAACACCGGATTGGCTTTCGCTGCATTGGCGGTGGTAATCGGGCGGCCTTTGGGGTCGAGCACCAAGGCATAGCCGCGCGCCAGCACCTGTTCGGGACCAAGCGAGCCGAGCAGCCGGCCGGCCTCGCCCAGCCGCGCCGTGGCGCGGGCAGCAAGCGTGGCGACGAGGAACGGCCGCAACCGCGCGCTGCCCGCCGCCAAGCGGTCACGGTCGGTCGGTACGGCTTGCAACCCGGCGCGATCGACCGCGCCCTCAGCGTGCACGAGGTTGCGCAGCGCCGCATCACGGCGCGCCAGAATGAGTGCCGGGCGCAGGGCAGCGCCGGCGCTCATCGCGCGGGTTCGCCAGAAAGCGGTGCTGGCCTTCAGCCCGCGCGGCAGTCGATCGAACAGATCGTC
>JBBQMB010000160.1:0-3158 GCA_038328515.1 Sphingomonadales bacterium | reverse complement strand
CTATGATACGCGCCCCGAGGCCGGGTTGCTGAAATTGAGGCTCGGCATGAATGTCTATGCCAATCTGCGCCCGGCGATCTGTTTTGCAGCGCTCGCCGATGCCTCGACGTTGAAGCGCGTGCATGTCGAAGGGCTCGACATATTGTTCGTGCGCGAATTGACCGGCGGGGTGTATTTCGGTGAACCACGCGGCGTTGAAACCTTGCCCGATGGCCAGCGTCGCGGGGTCAACACCCATGTCTACACGACCAGCGAAATCCAGCGCGTGGCGCGGGTGGCGTTCGATCTGGCGCGCGGCCGCAAGTCCGAGGTGGTTTCGGCCGAAAAGGGCAATGTCATGGAAGCCGGGCTGATGTGGCGCGAGGATGTCCAGGCGCTGCGCGATGCCGAATATCCCGATATCAAGCTCAGCCACATGCTCGCCGACAATATGGCGATGCAATTGGTGAAATATCCCAAGCAGTTCGATGTCATCCTCACCGACAATCTGTTCGGTGACATGCTGTCGGATGAAGCTGCGATGCTGACTGGCTCGCTTGGCATGTTGCCCTCGGCCGCCATCGGCGATGCCGGCATGCCCGGGCTTTATGAACCCATTCATGGCTCGGCGCCCGATATTGCCGGGCGCGGCGTGGCCAACCCCTGCGCCTCGATCCTCAGCTTTGCCATGGCGCTGCGCCACAGTCTGGGCCGGCCGGATCTGGCGGCAAAGGTGGAGGCGGCGGTGGATGCGGCGCTGACCGGCGGCGCGCGCACCGCCGATCTGGGCGGCAACCTGACCACGGCGCAAATGGGCGATGCCATCATCGCGCATCTCGGTTAATGCTGAAACGGGTTGCCGGACCTTTCCTGACCGGGCTGGTATTCCTTGCGCCGGTGCTGCTGACCATCGTCATCCTGCAATGGCTGGCGGGCTATATCGTGGCGGCGCTGGGGCCGGGCACGTTGATCGGCGCGGCGCTGGCGAAGGGTGGCATGTTGCTGACCAGCACACCCGAGCTTGCCTTTGTGACGGGGCTCGGGCTGGCGGCGCTGATCGTCTGGGGTCTCGGGCTTTTGGTGCAGACGCAATGGCGGTCGCGGCTGGAGGGCGGGCTTGATAATCTGATCGGGCGGATTCCGGTGCTCGGCGGCTTTTACCGCCCGCTGGCGCAGATGATCCGCATGATCGGCGGCGCACCCGGCGGCGAGCTTCAGGGCATGGCGCCGGTTTCGGTGCGCTTTGGCGATGATACCGAAGTGCTGGCGCTGCTCGCGAGCCCGCAAATTTTCGACATGGGCGATGGCCCGCGCCACCTCGTGCTGCTGCCCACGGCGCCAGTGCCAGTGGGCGGTGCGCTGGTGTTTGTCGCGGTCGATCGCGTCCGCCGCGTCTCGGGCCTTGGCGTCGATGATCTCGCCAAATTCTATGTCTCGATGGGCACTGTCGCCCCGCCAGGATTATTGCCGCGATGAGCCTGACCACCCGCATTTTTCTGGCGCTTCTGGCCGGGCTGGCGGTGGGGGCGGTGCTGCCGGGGCTGGGCGGTACCGGTATTGCACTGGCGATTGCCGAACCCATCGGCAATCTGTGGTTGCAGGCCTTGCAGATGACCATCATCCCGCTGATTGCCGGGTTGTTGTTCACCGGCATTACCGAATCGGTCGGCACGGCGGGCGGCGGCAAGCTGGCGGGCCGCGCCTTGCTGGCGTTTCTGGGGCTGCTGATTTTCAGCGCGCTATGGTCGATCCTGTTCGTACCCGAATTGTTGCGGCTCTGGCCCGCCCCGGCGGCGGCAGCAGCGGCCATTGTCGCCAAATCGGCGGGTGCTGCGGTGCCCGAAGCGGTGATCGACCCCGGCAAATGGCTGCTCAGCCTGGTGCCCGCCAATGTCTTTGAAGCGCTGGGCAAGGGCGACATGCTGCCGGTGGTCACCTTTGTTTCGGCCTTTGCGCTCGCTGCCAGCCGGCTCGATGCGGCACGGCGCGACCGGCTGACGGCGCTGTTCGAAGCGGTAAAGGATGCGATGCTGGTGCTTGTCGGCTGGATCTTTGCGGTCGCGCCGGTAGGTGTTTTTGCGCTGGCGCTGACGGTGGGGTTGAAGGCGGGCATCGGCGCCTTTGGCCTTTTGGCGCATTATATCGCGGTGCTGGTCATCGTGCAGGTGGGCTTGATCCTGCTCGTCTATCCGCTCGCGCTGCTGTTCGGCGGCATCGGCATCGGCCGCTTTGCCCGCGCCGTGCTGCCGGCGCAGGCGGTCGCGGTATCGACGCAATCATCGATTGGCTCGTTGCCGGCAATCTTTGTCGGGGCCGAACGACTCGGCCTGCCGGAAAATGTGTCGCGGGTCGTGCTGCCGCTGGCGGTGTCGATTTTCCGTATCACCAGCCCGTGCGCCAATATTGCCGTCGTGCTCTATTGCGGACATCTATACGGCATTTCGCCAGGGTTGCTCGCGCTGGCCGGCGGCTTGCTGGCATCATTGGCGGCAGCGGTTTCCACCGGCGGCCTGCCCGGGTCGATCACCTTTCTGGCGGCGTGCGTGCCGATTGCCAATGCGATGGGGGTGCCGGTGGCGGTGCTGCCGCTGCTGCTGGCGGTCGAGCTGGTGCCCGATATTTTCCGCACGCTGGGCAATGTCACCGCCGATCTGGCGGTGACGGCGATCATGTCGAAGCGGCTCGAGCTTGAAAGCGACGCTGCGGACGGGTAAGCGCCGCTAGCTTTCGGGCCAGCATGGTCCCGATCTGGAGAACATCATGGGTTACAAAGTCGTCGTCGTCGGCGCCACGGGCAATGTCGGGCGCGAAATGCTCAACATTCTGGCTGAACGCCAGTTTCCGATCGATGAAATCGCCGCGGTCGCCAGCTCGCGATCGACCGGTGACATCATCGATTTTGGCGATACCGGCCGCGAATTGAAAGTCCAGAATATCGAGCATTTCGATTTTGCCGGATGGGATATCGCCTTGTTTGCCGCCGGCTCAGGCCCGGCCAAAATCTATGCACCAAAGGCTGCGGCGGCTGGCTGCACCGTTATCGACAATTCGAGCCTGTTCCGCATGGAACCCGATGTGCCGTTGATCGTGCCCGAGGTGAACCCCGAAGCGATCAGTGGCTATAAAAAGCGCAATATCATCGCCAACCCCAATTGCTCGACCGCGCAGATGGTCGTCGT
>JBBQMB010000159.1:0-3158 GCA_038328515.1 Sphingomonadales bacterium | reverse complement strand
GGGCTGATCATGCTGATCCTGATTGGCACAGTGCCGACGGCTTATGCGCTCAACCCCGATTTGTCGGCGCGCAACATGGCTGGCTTTGCCAAACACGCCGAGCGTGCCGAACAGGTGCTCACCGGGCTGGGCACGGGTGTTGCGGCGCCGGCTGACCCGCGCGCCGAAGTGACCCGCTATTTGCAGAGCAAGCAAGCCGGCCCCGAGGTTATTCCAGCCATGGCGGCGCTGGCGGGCCAGGTCGGTCGCGATGTGGCGGGCCATGCCTCGCTTGCCGCGGTCCCGGCCGCCGATGTTTCGGTGCTTCGCGCCGATTTTTACATGATGTCGGAAAGCCTGCGCCTGCTGGAAAAGCGGGATGACGTGAAGCTATTGTCCGACGACAAAGCTGCGTTGAAAAGCTTCAAGTCCGATGTTGATGGCGCGGTGCGCTTTATCCCGCTGTGGGTGAAGGTGGTGATCGCCATCGCGCTCGGACTTGGCACCATTGTCGGCTGGAAGCGCATCGTCATCACCGTGGGCGAAAAAATCGGCAAGGCGCGATTGACCTATGCGCAGGGCGCGGCTGCTGGGCTGGTTGCTGCCGGCACAATTGGTGCGGCCGATGCGCTTGGGCTGCCGGTTTCGACCACGCACGTGCTGTCATCGGGGATTGCCGGAACCATGGCGGCGAATGGCTCGGGTCTGCAAATGGCGACGATCCGCAACCTGCTGCTGGCCTGGGTACTGACGTTGCCGGTATCGGTGATGCTGTCGGGTGTGCTTTACTATTTGTTCGTCAAATTGATCTGACCGCTGGACTTGCGGCGGCGATTCGGGTTAGCAGATTTGTGATGAAAATTTTCGGCCTTGCCCTGTTGCGACTTACGCGCCCTTAGGCGCTGCGTTTCTGCTCGCCCCAAGGGGTTTTGAGCCACCGCGCCTGAGGGACCTTTCCGCTACTCGACCGGAACCCGATTTCAGACAGGCTTTTCACCATGACCGACCATATCCGCATTTTCGATACGACCCTGCGCGACGGCGAACAATCGCCGGGCTGCTCGATGAATTTGGAAGAAAAACTCAAAGTCGCCTGCCAGCTCGAAGCGCTGGGCGTCGACATCATCGAAGCCGGCTTTGCCATTGCCAGCGAAGGTGATTTCGAAGCGGTGACTGCGGTTGCCAAGCAGTGCGAAACCGCGATTGTCGCCAGCCTGGCGCGCGCCGCGCTGCCCGATATCGATCGCGCCTGGGCGGCGGTACGCCATGCCAAGCGGCCGCGCATCCACACCTTCATTGCCACCTCGCCACTGCACATGCGGGCCAAGCTCAACATGACGCCCGAACAGGTGCTCGATGCGATTGCGCGCTCGGTCGGCCATGCCCGCAGCCTGTGCGAAGATGTCGAATGGTCGGCCGAGGATGCGACGCGCACCGACCCCGATTTCCTGTGCCGCGCGGTCGAAACCGCGATTCGCGCCGGGGCGACCACGATCAACCTGCCCGATACCGTTGGCTATGCCACGCCCGAAACCTATGGCGCGATGTTCCGCGATGTGATCGGCCGCGTGCCAGATGCCGACAAGGCGATATTTTCAACGCATTGCCATAATGACCTCGGGCTGGCGGTGGCCAATACGCTGGCCGCGATCATGGCCGGCGCGCGGCAGTGCGAAGCGACGGTCAACGGCATCGGCGAACGCGCCGGCAATGCCGCGGTCGAGGAAATCGCCATGGCAATCCGGGTACGCCACGATGTGCTGCCGGTGCGCACCGGCATCGTGACCACCGAAATCACCAAGGCGTCGCGGCTGGTGAGCGGCATTACCGGCATGGCGGTGCAGGCCAACAAGGCAGTCGTCGGCGCCAATGCCTTTGCCCATGAAAGCGGCATCCACCAGGATGGCATGCTCAAGGACAGCAGCACATACGAGATCATGACGCCCGAAAGTGTCGGTCAGGGCGCTACCAATCTGGTGCTCGGCAAGCATTCGGGGCGGGCGGCGTTCCGGCAGAAGCTGGCGGAAATGGGCTATGACCTGAGTGACAATGAGTTCGGCGACGCCTTCAAGCGCTTCAAGGATCTGGCCGATGCCAAGAAACAGGTGTTCGACGAAGATATTGTCGCGCTCGTCGATGATCAGGTACTGCGCGGCCATGACCGGATTCAGGTCGTCGAAGTCGAGGTTTATTGCGGCAGCAATGGCCCGCAGCGGGCGATCCTGACGCTGAACATCGATGGCGTCGAACAGACCGCCGCGGTGCGCGGCAATGGCCCGGTCGATGCGCTGTTCAACGCGGTGCGCAAGCTGGAGCCGCACGATGGCGCGACGTTGCAGCTGTATCAGGTCCATGCCGTGACGGCGGGGACGGATGCCCAGGCCGAAGTCTCGGTGGTATTGTCGGAAGATGGCCGCACGGCGCGCGGCACCGGCGCCCACACCGATACGCTGGTAGCGAGCGCCAAGGCCTATGTGAACGCCCTCAACAAGCTGACGGTCAAGCGCGGACGCAGCGCGCTGGCGGCAGCGGGGTAAGCCTGCCGCGGCCTAGTCCGGCGCGTTTCCGGCCAGAGCGGCGCTGATGGTGGCGATCAACTGACCGCGCTGGCGCTGGCCGCTTCGGTTGAGGGTCATGCGGTAAAGGGCGGTGAGATAGGCGCTGTCCCAAACGCTCAGCCGATCATCGCCACTGGTGAACAAACCCAGAATCGATGGCACGCCGGGGGCTTGCGGCGGCAGGCGCGTGGGGGCGAGCGCGATCATCGCGACATGATCGGCAACGGCGTCGAGTGATTTGCCGGTGGCCTGCGTTACATCGACAATGGCGGTGGCGCTGGTCACGGCAAGGCTGAGGTTGGTGTCGATCAGGCTGGCGGAATAGCCGCTGGTGCTGATCGCATCGGGGCCGACCGGCAACGCCGTTGCAAGCGCCGCCGCGCCAGCGGCACTGTTGAGCGCTGCTGACCCGGCCGCACCCGCGCCGGCGCCGACACGGCTGCCATCGCCAACTTCAATGCCATACCACCAGCGCACCGGCAACGGATCGCTGATCAGCCGGGTTTTTTCGGCTTGCGGCAGGCGCGCCACCAGCCCGGGGCGGCGGCGCAGGATGACGCTGGCGGTGCGCGCGCCATCTTCGCTGAAAATGATGTTGAGATTGGCGCGGCAGCCGGGGCG
>JBBQMB010000158.1:0-3299 GCA_038328515.1 Sphingomonadales bacterium | reverse complement strand
GCCGCCGAAGTGCTCGATAACAGCATGGACGAAGCCGTCGCCGGCCATGCCAGCCGCATCGAAGTGACGCTGGAGGCCGATGGCAGCCTGACCATCAGCGACAATGGCCGCGGCATCCCGATCGACGCGCACCCCCGCTTTCCCGACAAATCGGCGCTCGAAGTCATCATGACCATGCTGCATTCGGGCGGCAAATTTTCGGGCAAGGCCTATGCCACGTCGGGCGGCTTGCACGGCGTCGGCATTTCGGTGGTCAACGCGCTATCGTCCGAAATGACCGTCGAAGTCGCGCGCAATCGCGAAGTCTTTGCCCAGCAATATTCGCGCGGCGCCGCCGTCACCAAGCTTGAAAAGATCGGCACGGCCCCCAACCGGCGCGGCACCAGCATCCGCTTCCTCCCCGACCCGCAGATATTCGGCGATGATGCGCGCTTTCGCCCCAGCCGCCTCTACAAACTCGCCCGCTCCAAGGCTTACCTGTTCGGCGGTGTCGAAATCCGCTGGAAGGCCGCGCCCGCCCTGTTGGATGGCGACACCCCCGAAACCGCTACCTTCCAGTTCCCAGGCGGCCTCGCCGATCACCTGCGCGAACGCCTCGGTGACCGCGAAATGGTCACCCCCGACATTTTCGCCGGCCGCGCCGATCTCGCCGATGGCAAGGGCGCCGTCGAATGGGCCTGCGCCTGGCCGCATTATGGCGAAGGCGCCGCGAGCTTTTACTGCAACACCATCCCCACCCCCGATGGCGGCACCCATGAAACCGGCCTGCGCACCGCCCTCACCCGCGGCCTGCGCAACTACGCCACGCTCACGGGCAACAAGAAAGCCGGCGAGCTTTCGGGCGAAGACGTGTTCACCGGCGCCGAAATCATGCTGTCGCTGTTCATCCGCGACCCGCAATTCCAGAGCCAAACCAAGGACCGCCTGACCTCACCCGAAGCGACACGGTTGGTTGAAAATGCCATCAAGGACCATTTCGACCATTGGCTGACGGGTTCCGGCGAACGCGGCAAGGCGCTGCTCGCCTTCGTCGTCGAACGCATGGAAGACCGCTTGCGTCGCCGCGCCGAAATGATGGTCAAGCGCAAGACCGCCACCAGCAAGCGCAACCTGCGCCTCCCCGGCAAGCTCACCGATTGCGCCCGGGGTGACAGCGCCGGCACCGAGCTCTTCATCGTCGAGGGCGACAGCGCCGGTGGCAGCGCCAAACACGCGCGGGATCGCAACACCCAGGCAATCCTCCCCATTCGCGGTAAAATCCTCAACGTCGCCAGCGCCAATGCCGCCAAGATCGGCGCCAACAACGAAGTTGCCGACATCATCCAGGCGCTCGGCTGCGGCACACGCGGCAATTATGTGCCCGCCGCGCTGCGCTATGATCGCATCGTCATCATGACCGACGCCGATGTCGATGGCGCCCATATCGCGACGCTGTTGATGACGTTTTTCTTCCGCGAAATGCCCGGCCTCGTCCGCGATGGCCGGCTCTATCTCGCGCTGCCGCCGCTCTACCGCCTCGCCGCCGGCGGCATCGTCGCCTATGCCCGTGATGATGCCCACCGCGAGGAATTGCTGCGCACCACCTTCGCCAACCGCACCAAGATTGAAACCGGGCGCTTCAAGGGCCTTGGCGAAATGTCCCCCCAGCAACTGCGTGAAACCACCATGGACCCGGCCAAACGCACCATGCTGCGCGTCACCATGCCCGACGGCGTCGATGAAAAAGCCGCCGTTGCCGATCTCGTCGAACGCTTGATGGGCCGCAACCCCGAACACCGCTTCGCCTTCATCCAGGCGCACGCCGCGGCCGTGGATGCCGAACTGCTCGACGCGTAAACGCCGCAGGCAGAGCGCTCGGCAACCCCGCCTGTCATCCCGGGCTTGACCCGGGACCCAGCGCATTTGCCCATGGCGATACGCGCGGAAACCCAGGCACCCGGGTAAAGCCGGGGATGCCAATCAACAAAAACGCCCGCCAGCGTGACCGCGATCACATCCATAATGGACCCAATTAATTCATAAGGCTCGCATAACAACCCGAATGGGGTCGCCAAACTTCGCACGTATTCAACACTTTATTGGGAGAATCACGATGACGATAAATAATGGCGATACCAACCGGATCTGGCAGGTCAAACAAACCCCCGGCTCTGTTCACGATGTTTTCCCGGTCCACGGGCTCGGCAGTTTCCACAAGACCCTGCCGCACAATCAATTTGGCGAAGTCGAGCCCGCAGCCTTTGCTGCGCTGGTCTCAGCGACACGCGGCGACGGCAGCGAGTTCGCCCAGGTGGCCACCGGCCCGTCGCGCCTCGTCGCCGGCAAGGCCCCCTATCCGGCGGCCTCCTTCACCAACCCCCAGGGCGGCCTCGCGACCGATCAACTCACCCATCCGCCGACGAGCTACACCATGCCGTCGGCGCCGCGGGTCAATTCCAACACCGCTGCCGCCGAAATGGTCGAGCTCTACTGGATGGCGATCTACCGCGACGCCAATGTCTGCGATTTTGCCAATAATCTCGCCATCCCCGCCGGCGCGAACTTCACCGTGCCGTCGGGCATCGGCGCCATCACGCTCAAGGACGCCGTTGACGAAATCAACGATCGCTTCGAAAAATCGCTGAAGTCGAGCATCGTCAACCCCAATGGCACCTTCGATAATGCCACCCCGCCCAATGGTGACGGCGAAACCGATCGTTTCATCCTCGGCGTCGATGTGCCCGGCTCATCGACAGCCTTCAAGCCCTTCACCGCCAAAACCCTGTTCCGGCTCGGTTTTCCCGGTGACGATATCGGCCCGATGATCAGCCAGTTCTTCCTGCGCCCGGTCAGTTTTGGCACCCAGCAGATCGACCAGCGCCAGCGCCCCTACAAGACCAATCAGGATTACCTCACCGATTTCCCCGATTGGCTCGACGTGCAAAACAGCGCCAAGGACGTCAACAATCAAAGCTATGGCCAGTCCAACGAACATGACGCAACCTTTTTTGACCCCAAGGAACGCTATATCGCGACAATGCGCGATCTGGCGCGCTTCGTGAACAAGGATGCGCTGCACCAGGCCTATTTCAACGCCGCGCTGATCCTGCTGTCGGGCGGCGCCAAATGGGGCACCGGCAACCCTTATCACGCCATCGGCAATTCGATCGTGCAAGGCCCGCTCCCCAGCCGCGAAGCGGGCTTTGGCGTGCTCGGCGGCCCCAACATCCTGGCGCTGGTTTCCGAAGTCGCCACCCGCGCCTTGAAGGTCGTCTGGCAACAAAAATGGCAACAGCATCTGCGGCTGCGCCCCGAAGCCT
>JBBQMB010000157.1:0-3299 GCA_038328515.1 Sphingomonadales bacterium | reverse complement strand
AGCGAACATGCGCTGCACCTTGCCGGCAAAAAAGATGCCGGACAGCAGCACGCCGGCAAGAACACCCTGGGCAAGATCATGGGTCGCGACCACAACGACGACGGTGGTCACCATCACCGCCGATGATGGCCAGGGATGGCGTCGCAGGTTCGGAATCGAATTCCAGCTGAAGGTGCCGATCGATACCATGATCATCACCGCGACCAGCGCCGGCATCGGAAGCTGGCCGACAAAGCGGCCCAGCACCGCGAGCAGGAACAATAAAAAGGCGCCCGCCACAAAGGTCGACAGCCTGCCGCGCCCGCCCGAGGTCACGTTGATCACCGACTGGCCGATCATGGCGCAGCCGCCCATGCCGCCGACCAGCGCCGCTGCCATATTGGCGATGCCCTGCCCGCCACATTCGCGGCGCTTGTTGCTGTCAGTGTCGGTCATGTCATCGACGATCTGCGCGGTGAGCAAGGATTCAAGCAGGCCAACGGCGGCCATGGTCAAAGCATAGGGCAGGATGATCTGCAGGGTTGCCAGCGTCAGCGGGACGTTTGGCAGCGCCAGGGACGGCAAGCCTTCGGGCAGCTTGCCCATGTCGCCCACCGTGTTGACCGGCAAGCCGAACCATATGCTCAGCCCGGTCAGCACCAGAATGGCGATGAGCGGCGACGGGATCGCCTTGGTCACCCTGGGGAAACCATAGATGATGGCGAGCCCCGCCGCGACCATGGCGTAGGTTTGCCAGCCAACGCCAGTGAGTTGCGGCAGTTGCGCCATGAAAATCAGGATCGCCAGCGCATTGACGAAGCCGGTGATGACCGATCGTGAAACGAACTGCATCAACAGATCGAGCCGCAACAGCCCGGCGATGATCTGGACAACGCCCATCAGGATCGTTGCGGCAAACAGATATTCGACACCATGATCGCGGACCAGCGGCACGACCAGCACGGCGACAGCCGCCGTGGCGGCCGAAATCATGCCGGTGCGGCCGCCGGTGAACGAAATGACGATGGCAATGGCAACCGAGGCATAAAGGCCAACGCGCGGATCAACCCCGGCGATGATCGAAAAGCCGATGGCCTCGGGTATCAGCGCCAGCGCAACGACAATGCCGGCAAGAATGTCGGCGCGGGGGTTGGCAAGCCAATCCCGGCGCAGCACGGCAAAATCAGGTATCAAGGCAAAATCCCGCTATCGGCACAAAATCGCGCCATGGTTTCTTTGGGACGGTACAAAACGCCGCGCGGCGTCAGTCGAGGTAACGTCGCCCCCGCGCCGTCAGGTCATCGGCCAGATCATAAACCATCGGCCGCCCGGTCGGGATTTCTTCATGGACGATATCATCATCCGAAATCCCCGACAAATGCTTGACGAGCGCCCGCAGCGAATTGCCATGCGCCGCGATGATCACCCGCTTGCCGGCCTGCAACTCGGGCACGATGGCGTTTTCCCAATAGGGCAACACGCGGGCGATTGTGTCCTTCAGGCTTTCGGCATCAGGAATGGCAATGCCGGCATAGCGGCGATCCCCGGACAGGTCATATTGCGACCCTTTGGCCAGTGGCGGCGGCGGAATATCAAAACTGCGCCGCCAGATTTTCACCTGCGCTTCGCCATGCTCGGCGGCGGTCTGCGCCTTGTCGAGCCCGGTCAGTCCGCCATAATGCCGCTCGTTCAACTGCCAGTTCTTGGTCACCGGCAGCCAAAGCCGGCCCATCGCCTCCAGCGCCAGGTTGAGTGTCTTGATCGCCCGGGTCTGCACGCTGGTAAAGGCACAATCGAAATCCAGCCCCGCCGCCTGCATGGCGACCCCTGCCGCGCTCGCCTCGGCGATGCCCGTGTCGGTCAGGTTGACATCCCACCAGCCGGTGAAACGATTTTCCAGGTTCCAGGCCGATTGGCCGTGACGCAGCAGGACAAGGGTGGGCATGGCGACTCCGCTACAATGATGCGCTGCCCCTCTGCCAGCCGCGACGGCCCGCTGGCAACCGGCATCTCGCCGCGCGGCGCGCTTCAACCCGGCTCGGCGAACTCGGCGCGGATCGCTGCACTATCGGCCCCCAGCGCCGGCACGCGGCCCGCCACCGCATCACCACCCGCGACCTGCGCCGGGGCGGCCGGCAATAACACTGCCCCATTTTGCGTCATCACCGCGGCGCGGCGCAATTGCGGATGGCGCGACAGATCGGCAATTTCGTTGACCGCGCCGCAAGCAATGCCGGCCGCCGTGAGCAGCGCCATCGCCGCCGCGCTATCGACCATGGCCAGCGCCGCCGCCACCAGCCCATCGACCAGCGCGCGGTTGGCAACCCGCAAGCTGATGGTTGCAAAACGCGGATCATCGCCAACGCCGGCGGGCAGCAGCGCCGCCGCCAGCGCCTGCCATTCGCGCTCATTCTGCACCGCCAGCACGATCTGCCGTCCGTCACGCGTGCTGAACGCACCATAAGGCGCAATCGACGGATGGGCGAGCCCGACCCGCGCCGGCGCCTGCCCGCCATAATCATGATGCAACAACGGCACCGTCATCCAATCGGCAATCGCATCGAACAGCGACACAGCAATCGAGCGCCCGGCACCCGAAATGCCACGCGCGATCAACGCCTCCAGAATCGCGGCATGGGCGTTCATGCCACAGGCGATATCGGCCACCGAAACCCCCACCCGGCCCGGCGCATCAGGCGAACCGGTAATCGCCGCCAGCCCGGTTTCACACTGGATGAGCAGGTCATAAGCCTTCATGTCGCGATACGGCCCGGCCTCGCCATAACCCGAAATATCGCAGGTAATCAGCCGCGGGTGACGCGCGCGCAATTCCGCCGCACCAAAGCCGGCGCGTGCCGCAGCGCCGGGCGCCAGATTTTGCACGAACACATCGGCGCGCGCCAATAATCGCGTCAACAGCGCTGCGTCATCAGCCTGCTTGATATCAAGCACCAGGCTTTCCTTGCCTTGGTTCAACCAGATGAAATAGGCGCTCTCGCCGTTGACGACGCCATCATAGCCGCGCGCAAAATCACCCTCGGCACGCTCGATCTTGATGACTCGCGCGCCGGCCGCCGCCAACCGCGCGGTGCACAGCGGCGCCGCCACCGCCTGTTCGAGCGCCACAACGAGCAGGCCGGACAGCGCGTTCAAAAGGATTTTGGCAGCTTGAGCACATGCGTTGCGACATGGCTGAGGATCAGGTTGGTTGAAACCGGCGCCACTTGATACAGCCGGGTTTCCCGAAACTTGCGCTCGATATCAAAGCTTTCCGCAAAACCGAACCCGCCATGGGTCTGCACGCACATATCGGCGGCAAA
>JBBQMB010000156.1:0-3403 GCA_038328515.1 Sphingomonadales bacterium | reverse complement strand
GTGCCATAGATGCGGCTGAGCATCGCATTGGCCTGGTCCCCCCGCCAATAGGCGCCCGAAACCCGCGTCAGTTTGAACGCCGCCGGGTCGAGCTTGCCGGTCGAGGGCAGATGCGGTCCGCGGCACATATCGAGCCAATCTTCGCCCGACCAATAGACCGTCAGGTCCTCGTCACCCGGCAGTTCGGCGGCCCATTGCGCCTTGAAGCTTTCGCCCTGCTGTTGCCAGCGGCTGATCAATTGCTCGCGGCTCCACACCTGCCGGGTGATCGGCTTGTTGGCAGCGATGAGCGCGCGCATCTCGGCTTCGATCGCCGGCAACTCCTCATCGGTGAACGGGCCACGCTCGGGTGCCGGCGCGAAGTCGTAATAGAAGCCATCGTCTGTCGACGGGCCAAAGGTGATCTGCGTTCCCGGGAACAGCCGCTGCACCGCTTCGGCGAGAAGATGCGCGAAATCATGCCGCGCCAGTTCGAGAGCGTCGGCTTCGTCCTTGGCCGTTACCAGCGCCAGGTTAGCATCGGCGAGGATCGGCCGCGACAGATCGACAATCTCGCCATCGACCCGCGCTGCCAGCGCTGCCTTCAGCAAGCCCGGCCCGATGCTCGCCGCCACGTCCGCGCCGGTCGTGCCGCGCGCAACGCTGCGCACAGAGCCATCGGGGAGAGTCAGGGAAATGATATCGGACATGGGGGAAGACGGGGCCTTTGATCAACGTGACGCGCGTGCTTAGCCAAAAATTGCGGCCAGCGCCAATCGACTATCGACCACGCCGACCTCGCAGCCTAGCATCGTGCGGATAAGCATTGCCGGCGGGATCGAAGACCCCTCATGAACCCGAAATATTACGGCCTGATCGATATGGGCATCGCCTTTGGCGCGGTGGCGGTGTTCGTCATCCACCAGTTGTGGACGCTGCGCCGCCGCCCGGATGATCCGCCGCCGGAAGAATGAGCCCCGCCGACCAGTCACCAAAGGGCAGGATCGCCGCATAGCTCGCCAGCCCCGGCTTGCCGGCGCGCACCGCGCCCCGCCGCAATAAAAAGGCATCGGCGACGATGCACGCCTGTTGTTCGATGCCATAGGCAGCAAAGGCCTTGCCCAGCCGCAGTTCATAGCGATAGCGGGCGAATGGCGGCCGCGCCCAAATGAGCTTGCGGCCCTGTTGCACCTGCCAGACATGGGTCATCTCATGGATGAAATGCGCCTGCATCCCCAGCGTATCGGCGGCATAATCGGCGCACCAATTGTCGCCGCCAGGGTGGCACCACAAATGCCCATCGGGCGCCATCGTCACGCGCCGCGGGTGGAAAAACCAGAATTTGGCGTTGCGCACGGTCACTGTATCGGTGTCGATTGCGCTGCCGAATACTTGCGCCACCAGCGCGCGCTCGGCGGAAGTCAGCCCGCGAATTTCGGGTCTAATGGCCGGCATGCGGATCGGCGGTTACACTTCGCACCTCGGCGACCAACTTGGCGGTCTTGCCGCTGGCAAAACTCAATGTGATCGGCAGGGTCTTGGCACCGGCTGGCAATCCAAAGATCATCAGATGGTTACCGCCCGGCGCAAAGGCCATGCTGCTCCCCGCCGGCACCGCCAGTCGATCGAGCCTTGCCATCGACATGATCCCGCCGGCCATCGTCATGCTGTGCATTTCAATGCGCACCCCGGGCGCCGTGACGCCGATCAGGCTGTCGGGCTGGCCACCGCCGGCAAGTGTGAAATAACCCGCCGATGGCCGCCCCGGCACCGGGTTGAACCGCACCCAGCCTGCGGCCACCTTGGGCGCGCTCTGGTCCCAGGCTTCCTTGACCGGCGCGGCAATGGTTTTGGTCGCCGGTGTGGCCGCCAGCCCCGGGGCAGCAAAGGCAAGAAGGGCAAAGGCAATCGGGGTGCGCATGGCAAAAACTCCTGTGGATTGCCCTTAGCTAGGAAGCGCCCGCGGCTTTGTCATCGCACGCCTGCGCTTTTTCATGCCAGCAAAATGCAGGGCCGGTATTGAACCCGCATTCATGCCCCCTATCTTGGCCGGGTACGCAAAACACCGGGACGATAGGCAAGGCCGCTTCGGGGCATTGTCGCACGGGCCCTAAAACCAAGGACGAAAGCGAAATATCATGGCAAAAGTTATCGGTATCGATCTCGGCACCACCAACTCATGCGTTTCCATCATGGAAGGCTCGACCCCCAAGGTCATCGAAAATGCCGAAGGCGCGCGCACGACACCCTCGCAGGTCGCCTTTACCAAGGATGGCGAACGCCTCGTCGGCCAGCCGGCCAAGCGCCAGGCGGTGACCAATCCCGAAAACACCGTGTTCGCCGTCAAGCGCCTGATCGGCCGTCGCTTTGATGACCCGATGACTCAAAAGGACGCCAAACTCGTTCCTTACAAGATCACCAAGGGCCCCACCGGCGATGCCTGGGTCCATGCCGGCAACGAAGATTATTCGCCGTCGCAGGTCTCGGCCTTCATCCTCCAGAAGATGAAGGAAACCGCCGAGGCGTATCTGGGTGAAACCGTCACCCAGGCGGTCATCACCGTGCCGGCCTATTTCAACGATGCCCAGCGCCAGGCCACCAAGGATGCCGGCAAGATCGCCGGGTTGGAAGTGCTGCGCATCATCAACGAACCGACCGCCGCCGCGCTCGCCTATGGCCTCGACAAGAAAAACGAAGCCAAGACCGTTGCGGTTTACGATCTGGGCGGCGGCACCTTCGACGTGTCGATCCTTGAGCTCGGCGATGGCGTTTTCGAAGTCAAATCGACCTCGGGGGATACCTTCCTTGGCGGTGAAGATTTCGATGCCAAGCTGGTTGAATTCCTGTCGGCCGATTTCAAGAAAGCCGAAGGCATCGACCTGACCAAGGACAAGCTTGCCCTGCAGCGCCTCAAGGAAGGCGCTGAAAAGGCCAAGATCGAGCTGTCGTCCTCGGCATCGACCGAAGTCAATTTGCCGTTCATCACCGCCGATGCGACAGGGCCAAAGCATCTGGTCAAGACGATCACCCGCACCGATCTGGAAAAGCTGGTGCTCGACCTGATCGAACGCACCCGCAAACCCTGCGAAGACGCCATCAAGGAAGCCGGCGTCGCCAAGAGCGCGATCGACGAAGTCATCCTTGTCGGCGGCATGACCCGCATGCCGCGCGTCCGCCAGTTCGTGAAAGACTTGTTCGGCAAGGAGCCCAACACCAGCGTCAACCCCGATGAAGTCGTCGCCATGGGTGCCGCCATCCAGGCCGGCGTGCTGTCGGGCGATGTCAAGGATGTGCTGCTGCTCGATGTGACGCCGCTGTCATTGGGCATCGAAACGCTGGGCGGGGTGTTCACCCGCATGATCGACCGCAACACCACCATCCCGACCAAGAAGTCGCAGACCTATTCGACCGCTGATGACAATCA
>JBBQMB010000155.1:0-3411 GCA_038328515.1 Sphingomonadales bacterium | reverse complement strand
CGGCAGCTTCATCCACGAACTCACCCATATGAAGCCCAGCGCCGTGCCGGGCTTTCACACCGGCTGGAACCTCGTCCTCGGTGTGCCGCTGCTGGTGCCATCGTTCATGTACGAAGGCGTGCACAGCCTGCACCACGCGCGCACCCGCTATGGTACCGCCGAAGACCCTGAATATCTGCCGCTGGCGCTGATGCCGCCGGCCACGCTGGCGCTGTTCGTTGTTGTTGCCGTGCTGGCGCCGGTAGCGCTTTTGCTGCGCTACGGCGTGCTTGCGCCGCTGTCGCTGGCCATTCCACCGCTGCGCCGCGCGCTTGATGAACGCTATTCGGCGCTGTCGATCAATCCGTCGTTCCGCCGCCGCCCGCCCGAAGGTGACTTCAAACGCTATTGGCGGCGCTGGGAAATCGCTGCCAGCCTCTGGGCGATGGCGGTGCTGGCCGGGGTCGCCACCGGTATCATCCCGTGGCGCGCCTTTGCCATCGTCATCGGCATTGCTGCCGCCACGACCCTGCTCAACCAGGTTCGCACGCTGGTGGCGCATTTATGGGCCAATGATGGTGATGTGCTGACGGTGACCGGACAATATCTTGATAGCGTCAATGTGCCGCCGCCGGCGCTGCTGCCGGCGTTGTGGGCGCCGGTGGGCCTGCGCTACCATGCGTTGCATCACCTGTTGCCCGGCCTGCCCTATCATTCGCTCGGCGAGGCGCACCGCCGGCTATCGGCGGCTTTCCCTGCGGGATCGGCCTATCACGCCGCCAGCTATCCCGGCCTGCCGCCGCTGGTGGCGCGGCTGGTCACCGGGTCGCGCGCCGCGCACCGCTGAACCGGTCACCGGAATGAACAGCGGCTGACAGTTGCGTTCAGACTGCTCACACCCAGGGTCTGCCATATTGTGTTTGTCGCCCGCATCGGCGCGACGAAAGGAGCATCAAATGGCACGCAAGAGCATCACCTTCACCGCGCTGGCAGCGACGCTGGCGATGGCTGTCGTCCCGGTCGCCGCCGCTGCGCATGATCGTGACGATCAACGCGGCTATCAGTATCAGGACCAGCGCGGCAATTATCGCGACATTCGTTACGACCGCCGTGACGACCGGCGTGATGACCGCCGCGACTATCGTGACCAGCGCGGTTACGCCTATGGCAATGGCCAAGGCAACCGCTACGCCCGGAACGATGGTTACGCCTATGGTGATCGCTATGTTCAGGCCAATGGTTACACCTACAACAACGGCTATGCCCAGAATAACGGCTATGGCTATGGCGGCGGCTATGCCCCGCAGCGTGGATACGCATCGTATCAAGGCCGGCGCGGTAACGATGGTCGCTGCCGCGGCGATGGCTCCACCGGTACGATCATCGGCGCGATTGCCGGTGGCCTGATCGGCAACAGCGTCGCCGGGCGCGGTGATCGCACCCTTGGCACAGTGCTTGGTGGCGGCGTTGGCGCCGTTGCCGGCCGGGCCATCGACCGCTCCGGCAACCGCTGCTGATACGACTGTCCGGGGTGATGACGCCAAGTTAATGCCCGCAGGGTACCCCTACCCCGTGGCCATGCCATGGTGCCACACCCCGGACAAACCGCTGCGCATTGCCGCCACCTCGGCTAAAGAGGGGCGGCAATGCCGCTTTCTACCCCTCCCGCGCTGGCTGTCAGCGGGCTCGCCAAGGCGTTGCCCGGCGGCCGAAGCCTCTTTACTGGCCTCGATCTCGCCGTTGCGCCGGGTGAAATCATCGCCATCATGGGCGAATCGGGTATCGGAAAATCCACCCTGCTCAATCTTGTCGCCGGGCTCGACCGCCCCGATGCCGGCACGATAGCCATTGCCGGCGCGGCGCTGGCCGGGCTTGATGATGATGCCGCCACACAGGTGCGGCGCACCCGGCTGGGCTTTGTCTTTCAGGCCTTTCACATCCTGCCGCACCTGACGCTGGCGCAGAATATCGCGCTGCCACTGGTGCTGGCGCGCCAGCCGGGTGCCATCGCGCTGCTAACCGCGTACGCCATGCTCGCCAAGGTCGGGCTGGACGGGCGCGGCGATGATTATCCGGCGCAATTGTCGGGCGGCGAGCTGCAACGCATCGCCATCGCCCGCGCGCTGGTCCACCGCCCGGCGCTGATCCTCGCCGATGAACCGACCGGCAATCTCGATCCCGACACCGCCGATCGCGTGCTGGCGCTGCTGCTGGCGGAAACCCGCGCCACGGGCGCCGCTGCGATCATCGTCACCCATAGCGATCGCGCCGCCGCGATTGCCGATCGCGTGCTGGTGCTCACCGCCGCCGGGTTGGTCCCGCGACCGGCATGACCGCCGGCATACCGGTTACTGCGGCGCGCTGGATGCTGCTCGGCGAATGGCGCGCCCATCCCGGCCGGGTGATAACCGCAGCGCTCGCCATTGCCGTCGGCGTGGCGCTGGGTTTTGCCGTCCATCTCGTCAACGCCAGCGCGCTCGCCAGCTTTGACCGGGCGCTGAGCAGCGTCAACGGCGCTGCCGACATGCAGGTGCGCAGCGCGACGCCCTCGGGGTTTGCCGAGGGCCTGTATCCGCGCCTTGCCGGCATCCCCGGCGTCGCGGGCATCAGCCCGATCATCGAACTGCCAGCGCGGGCGGCGCACATAGCCCCCGCTGTAACCGGCCCGGAACGCGGCCGGGTGATGCTTATCGGCCTTGATCCGCTGCGCGCGCTGGCGGTCACCCCCAGCCTTGTTGGCGTGCCGGGGGGCGATGCCGGCGTGCTGCTGTCCCGCGCCGCGATGACGGCGCTGGGGCGGCGTATCGGGCAATCGGTCACGCTGGTGGCGGCTGGCCGGGCGCAGGCCTTTACCATCACGGGCCTGCTGCCTGCTGCCGGCGATGATCAGGCGATTGCGGTCATCGATATCGCTGTGGCGCAATGGCGCTTCGGGCAATTGGGGCGGCTGCAGCGCCTCGATATCCGGCTCGCTGAAGGCGCCGATCCGGCCCTGGTGCGCCGCGCCATCACGGCGCAATTGCCGCCCGATGCGGTGCTCGCCACCCCAAAGGGCGATGCCCGGCGCACCGACAGCCTGTCGCGCGCCTATCGCGTCAACCTTGAAATGCTGGCGATGGTGGCGCTGCTCACCGGCGGCTTCCTGGTATATTCGGCGCAATCGCTATCGGTGGCGCGGCGGCGGTCGCAATTTGCGCTGCTGCGGGTGCTGGGGCTCGAACGCCGCGCGCTGGTCGCACAGGTGCTGGTCGAAGGCGCGCTGGTCGGGCTGGCGGGGTCGCTGTTCGGCATTGCGCTGGGCCAGGCGCTGGCCGATCTGGCGGTCACGCGGCTGGGGGGTGATCTTGGCGGCGGCTATTTTGGCCGCGGGTCGCACAACCTTGGCTTTGCGCCCGTCCCGGCGGCGGTGTTCGCTGGCATCGGCATCATCGT
>JBBQMB010000154.1:0-3643 GCA_038328515.1 Sphingomonadales bacterium | reverse complement strand
CGAAGGCCGCGCCGCGCTCGATCGCCTGCTCGAAACCGCCGATGTGCTGCTCCATTCGATCCGCCCGCAAAAGCTCGGCGCGCTAGGGCTTGAGCCCAAGGCATTGCTCGTCCGCCACCCCCGCCTCGTTTTCGCCGGGCTGCACGGCTTCGGCGAGGCCGGTCCCTATGGCGGCCTGCCGGCCTATGACGATGTCATCCAGGGCATGTCGGGCGTCGCCGACCTCATGGCGCAATCAACCGGCGAGCCGCGCTATATGCCAACGATCATCGCCGACAAGGTATCGGGCCTCACCGCCGGCATCGCCATCCTCGCCGCCATCATCCGCCGCCAAACCACCGGCAAGGGCGGCTTTGTCGAAATCCCGATGTTCGAAACCATGGTGGCCTTCAATTTCGTCGAGCATTTCTACGGCCATCATTTTGATCCGCCGCTGGGGCCGCTCGGCTATCCGCGCGTCATGGCGCCATGGCGGCGGCCGCTCGCCACCGCCGATGGCCATGTCTGCATGATGGCCTATACCGATGCGCATTGGCGCGGCTTTTTCACCGTCGCCGGCACCCCCGAACATCTCGCCGACCCGCGCTTTGCCAGCATCGCGACGCGCACGACGCATATCGATGCCATCTATGGCCTCGCCGGTGCGCTCATCGCCAGCCGCCCGACCGCGGAATGGATCGACCTGCTCGAAGCCGCGCAAATCCCCTGCGCCCGTGTCATCCCGCTCGCCGCGCTGGAAAGCGATCCGCATCTCGTCGCCACCGATTTTTTCACCCAGCTCGAAACCCCGGCGGGGCCGTTGCGCTACCCCGGCGTGCCAGTGCTGTTCGATGGCGAGCGCCCACCGGTATCGGCCCCACCTCACCTTGGCGAACACAGCGTCGAAATTCTGCAACAGGCGGGCTTTGACGAAGCCGATATCGCTGCCCTGCTGGCCAGCCGCGCGGCCCGGCAGGGCTAGACCACCTCTCCCGCCTTCCAAAGCAGCGGTTAACGCTTCGCCTTCACCGCATCGGGCGCGTAACTTTCGCCGAAATAGTCCCCCGCATACCAGCGCGGCGGCTGCGGCGCATCGGCGATGCGGCGCATGATGCCGGTGGTCAGCCGGGTAAAGCGCGCCGCTGCGGCCCAATCCCAGGGCATCGTCATGTCATCGCTGCGTTCATGATAATGTTCGACCCGGAAAAGGCGCTCCGCCGCCTGGCACGCCATGCCGCCGCTGCGGTCATGCCAGCCGGTCTTGAGAAACACCGCCGGCACCCCGGCGCGCACCAGCGGATAATGGTCCGACCGGGTGAAAATCGCCTCCGCCGGCTGCGGATCAGGTGACACCCCCAGTTTTTCGGCCTTTGCCGCGGCTGCCACCGCCGTCATCATCGTCGATCGGTCAGCGCCAAAGGGCACGATATCGCCAAAATCACAGGTCAATATCGGCATATCGAGGTTGATCTCCGAAACGATGCGCGCCATCGGCACGGTCGGAAAGCGTGAGAAATATTCGGCGCCGAGCAGCCCGCTTTCTTCCGCCGTGGTAACCACAAACAGGATCGACCGCGCCGGCTTTGCCTTGATCAGCGCGCGCGCTGTATCCAGCAAAACAGCGACGCCGCTGGCATTGTCCATGGCGCCGTTGAAAATACGGTCACCCTCGCCGCTCGCCGCCACGCCGACATGATCGAGATGCGCCGACAGCATCACCATGTCGCTCGCCAGCGCCGGCTTCGACCCCGGCAGGATGGCGATGATATTGGGGCTGGTCACCCGCGTCGCCGCCTGTGCGCGGCTGATGGTGACGGTGCCTGGCAACACAAAGCCGGTAACCGGGCCCTTGGCCGCCGCCGCCTGCACCGCTTCAAAATTCTGGGGCGCGGCGGCAAATAATTGCGCCGCTGCACTTTCCGAAACCGTCGCCCGCACCGCCAGCCCGGCGCCATCGCCCAGCGCACTGCCATCGGGACCAAGCAGCACCCGGCGCGGCAAACGCCCGCGCGCTGCCAGCTTGGCCCAAGGCTGGCGCGCCGCATCGGCGGGTGAACGCACCTGGATCAACCCGATGCCGCCGGCCGCCAGCACCGATGCGCCCTTCAATCGCCCCAGGTGCGCGCCGATTTCGCTGTTCATCCCCGGCGGCGTCCCGACCAGCGCCACCGCGATCTTGCCCTTGAGGTCGATGCCGGCCAGATCATCGATACCCAGCCTTTTATCACGCAAGCCATAGCCGACAAACACCAGCGGCGCGGTAATGATTTCGGCGCCATCACGGTCGCCCGATGTCAGCACCATATCGACGCCGTTCACCCACAAGCCGCTCGTGCCGGCGTTTTGAAACGCCATCGTCTCGCGGTCGGATGTATAGCGGCTATCGGCAAAATTAATCCGCTGGAACCAGCCATCAGTCCCCGCCGGCTGCAACCCCATGCGGGTAAATTCTGCCGCCACATGTTTTGCAGCCAGCTCATGGCCGCGCGTGCCCAGCCCGCGCCCTTCGAACAGATCATCGGCCAGAAAGCGCACCTCGGCTTCGAGCGAGCGCGCCAGCGGATCAACGGGCGGCGGCGCAGCGGCCCCGGCACCAAGCAACAGGGGAAGCAGCGCGATTCGCCGCAGCATCATTCGGGCAGTGTTCATTGGCAGAAGGCTAGCAACCGCGTTAATGCAACGCAATTCGTCGTTTACCCCGGAGTTTTCATGCGCCTGTCGATCCTTGCCGCCCTGCTGCTTGCCACCCCGCTTGCTGGCCCCGTGCTGCTTTCTGCGCCCGCGCTGGCGGCCCCGGCACCGGTTGCCGATCTGGTCAAGGCTGTCGATATTCCGCACGAAAGCTTCACGCTGGAAAATGGCCTGCGCGTTATCGTCCACACCGATCGCAAGGCGCCCATCGTGGCGGTCAGCGTCTGGTATCACATCGGATCAAAGGACGAACCCGCCGGCAAGACCGGCTTTGCGCATCTGTTCGAACATCTGATGTTCGGCGGCAGCGAGAACAACAAGGGCAGCTATATCAAGACGCTGGAAGGCATTGGCGCCACCAATCTGAATGGCACCACATGGTTTGACCGCACCAATTATTTCGAAAACGTCCCCACCCCGGCGCTGCCGCTGGCGCTGTATTTCGAATCGGATCGCATGGGCCATATGCTCGGCGCGATTACCCAGGAAACGCTCGATCTGCAGCGCGGCGTCGTCCAGAATGAAAAGCGCCAGGGCGATAATGATCCGCTCGGCCTCACGCAATATGCCACGCTCGCCGCCGTCTTCCCGGCGGGTCACCCCTATCGGCATTCGACCATCGGCAGCATGGCCGATCTCGATGCCGCCAGCATGGACGATGTTCGCGGCTGGTTCCGCAGTAACTATGGTCCGAACAACGCCGTGCTTGTGCTGGCGGGTGACATTGATGCCGCGGCAGCGCGCCCGCTCGTCGAACGCTATTTCGGCGATATCCCGGCGGGCCCGGCGGTCACGCGGCTCGCCACGCCGGTTCCGGTCTGGAACGAAACCCGCCGCGAAACGCTGTATGACCAGATCCCGACTCCGCAGCTCAGCCGTAACTGGGTCGCGCCCGGCCGGCTCGACCCTGCCGCACCGCTGGTGGATATCGCCATGACGATCCTTGCGGGCGGCAGTTCATCGCGGCTGTATA
>JBBQMB010000153.1:0-4088 GCA_038328515.1 Sphingomonadales bacterium | reverse complement strand
CGCGCCGTGGCGCGGCTGATCGCCGGCACGGTGGTGCGATCATCGGCGCCGACGATGACCATCGCTGGCTGGGTGAGTTTGGTGTAATCAACCTTGGTGGCGCCGGTGGCTGACAGGCCGGGCAGGGTCATTTCGGCCATGACGCGGCCCGAATCCCACACCAGCGCTGCATATTCGGCGCGGGCCAGCGCTTCGGGCAGGCCATTGCCGACGCCCCAGCGCCAACGGTCATAATCGATGCGGGTCGGGTCTTCCCACCAACCCCATTTGGTCACCACGCCGATCATGGTGCGGATGGTGTCGAGCGCCAGCGCTCCGGTCGCAGCGGTCGGGGCGGTGGACAGCAGGATCAGCCCGGCATGCGGCACCCGTGTGGCGATAATCTGCGCCAGCATCCCGCCCATCGAATGACCGACAAGAATGACCGGGCCTTCGATGCGCTGGACTTCGGCAACCAGAAAATCGGCATAGTCTGCAACCGTCAATTCCCCAAGGCCAAGTGGTGGCGGCAGCGAGGGATCACGGTCGTGAAAGGGCAACGCCGGGGCGATGACCTGATGGCCGGCAGCTTCGAACCGGGCTTTCAGGCCGGTGAACGTCGCTGGCGTCGCCCAATAGCCGTGGATGCAGAACAGCGTTGGCTTCAACACACCACGCCTGTCGACGCCAGCACCGCCATGGTGACGAGGTCGGAGGCGGACGCGGTCATCGGTGCGATCTGCACCGGGCGGTTCATGTTGACCAGCAGCGGCCCGATGACGCTGCCGCCAGCGAGTTCCTTGAGCAGCTTGGCAGCGATATTGGCGGAATGCAGCCCGGGCATGATGAGGACATTGGCCGGCCCCGACAGGCGCGAAAACGGGTAGAGCTGGCGCAGCGCCGGGTTGAGCGCGACATCGGCCGACATTTCGCCTTCATATTCAAAGCCGACGCCGCGTTCATCGAGCAGTTGCACCGCGCCGCGCAGATTGCCGACAAATTCGCCCGGCGGGTTGCCGAAATTTGAATAGGACAGGAACGCCACGCGCGGTTCCTGGCCGAGCCGCCGCGCCACGGCCGCGGTCTGTTCGGCGATATCGGCAAGGTGCGCGGCATCGGGGCGTTCGGTGACGGTGGTATCGGCGATGAAGATGGTGTCCGATTTGCCGACGATCATGTGGATGCCGAATGGGCGATGGCCATCGGATGGGTCGATGACCTGGCGGATCTGGCGATAGGTGGTGGCAAAATTGCGGGTGATGCCCGAAATCATCAGATCGGCTTCGCCCAGTTCGACGAGCATGGCGCCAAAGATATTGCGTTCATGGTTGACCATGCGCTGGACATCGCGAAGCAGATAACCGCGGCGTTGCTGGCGTTCATACAGGCGTTGCGCCATGCGCGGCACCAGCGGGCTGGTGCTGCTGTTGTGGATTTCATACGACGCGACATCGGGGACGCCGATGCGGGCGAGGCCTTCGCGCACCGGGCCTTCGCGGCCGACGAGCACCGGCTCGCCATAACCCGAATTGCGGTAATTGACGGCGGCGCGCAGCACGACTTCCTGTTCGGCTTCGGCAAACACACAGCGGCGCGGGCGTTGCTGCGCGGCCTCCACGGCGCCGGCGAGGATCGAATTTGTCGGGTTCAGGCGTGACCGCAGTTCGTGGCGATAGGCGGCTTCGTCGAAGAACGGCTTTTTCGCAACGCCCGAGGCCATGGCGGCCTTGGCGACCGCTGTTGGAATTTCTTCGATCAGGCGCGGGTCGAACGGCGCCGGGATGATATATTCAGGGCCGAAATTGCGGGTTTTGCCGCCATAGGCCGCAGCGACTTCATCGGGCACCTGCATGCGCGCCAGCGCGGCGATGGCGTTGGCAGCGGCGAGCTTCATTTCTTCGTTGATCGCGGTGGCGCGGACATCCAATGCGCCGCGAAACAGATAGGGAAAGCACAGGACGTTGTTGACCTGGTTGGGATAATCGCTGCGCCCGGTGGCGACGATGGCGTCGCTGCGCACCTTGGCCACGTCTTCGGGGGTGATTTCGGGGTCGGGGTTGGCCATGGCAAAGATGATCGGGTTTTTCGCCATCGACGCGACCATTTCCGAGCTGACGGCGCCCTTTTTCGACAGGCCGAGAAAGATATCGGCGCCGACCATCGCTTCAGCCAGGGTGCGATCATCGGTGACGGCGGCGTGGCCCGATTTCCACTGGTTCATGCCTTCGGTGCGGCCCTGGTAGATGACGCCGCTGGTGTCGCACATCACGACATGCTTGACGCCATAGGCCTTGATCAATTCGGTGCAGGCGATCGCGGCGGCGCCGGCGCCATTGACGACCATCTTGGCGTCTTGCGCCTTGCGGCCGGTGAGGTGCAGCGCGTTGATGAGGCCGGCGGCGGCGACAATCGCGGTGCCATGCTGGTCATCATGAAAGACCGGAATGTTCATCCGTTCCTTCAGCGTGGTTTCGATGATGAAGCATTCGGGGGCCTTGATGTCTTCAAGGTTGATGCCGCCAAAGCTGGGCTCCATCAGTTCGACAGCATCGATGAAGCGGGTGACGTCTTCGGTATTGAGTTCGATGTCGATCGAATCGATATCGGCAAAGCGCTTGAACAGCACGGCCTTGCCTTCCATCACCGGCTTTGACGCCAGCGCGCCGAGATTGCCCAGCCCCAGAATGGCGGTGCCGTTGGTGATCACCGCGACCAGATTGCCCTTGATGGTGTAATCATAAGCGGCATCAGGATCGGCGGCGATGGCGCGGACGGGGGCGGCGACACCGGGTGAATAGGCCAGCGACAGGTCGCGCTGGGTCGCCATCGGCTTGGACGCGACGATATCGATCTTGCCGGGGCGGCCCATGCGGTGAAAGGCAAGTGCCTCGCGATCCCCGAAATCGCTTTGTTCCGAATCGGACGTGCGTTCGCTGGACATGTTCTGGTTCCCCACTTTGGCGCGGACGATAAGAGTCGCACCCCCCGGTCGCAAGCAAAACCGGTTTCGAAATGATGGATTGCACGCGGCGATTGCTTCCCGCCACCCCGGATCGGCGCTAACGGTAGCGGGTGACACTGGATTCGCCCCCCGCATCTCCAATGATAGCGCAATATCTGGCGCTGAAGGACGAAGCCCCCGATTGCCTGTTGTTTTTCCGCATGGGCGATTTTTACGAAATGTTCTTCGATGATGCGGCGGCCGCGGCGGCGACGCTCGATATCGCGCTGACCAAACGCGGCGAACATGCCGGCGTCCCAATCCCGATGTGCGGCGTGCCGGTGCATGCGGCCGATGCCTATCTGGCGCGACTCATCAAGGGCGGCCACCGGGTGGCGATTGCCGAACAGATCGAAGCCCCGGCCGAGGCCAAAAAGCGCCCCGGCAAATCGCTGGTGCGCCGCGCCATTACCCGGGTGGTGACGCCTGGAACGCTGACCGAGGCGCAATTGCTTGAGCCCAAACGCTCGAACTGGCTGGTAGCAGTCGCGCCGGAGGGGCTGGCGTGGTGCGATCTTTCGACCGGGGTTTTTGCGACCCGCGCCTGTAGCGGCGGCGAACTTCTGGCCGAGCTGGCGCGGCTGGCACCCGCTGAACTGATCGCGCCGGCGGGATGGACAGGGGATGGCTGGAGCGGAGCGGTGACACCGCGGCCGGTGCTGGATTTTGCCCCGGCGCGCGGCGAGGCGGGGTTGAAGGCGCGCTTTGGCGTGGCGACGCTCGATGGCTTCGGGCGGTTCAGCCTGGGCGAAATCGCGGCGGCGGGGGCACTGCTGGCCTATGTCGAAGCGACCGCCAAGGGTGCCGTACCGTTGCTGACGCCGCCGCGCCCCGAATTGCCGGGCAGCACCATGGCGATCGATGCCGCCACCCGCGCCAGCCTGGAACTGGCGCGCGGTGCCGGCGGCGGCCGTGCCGGCAGCCTGGAGGCGGTGGTTGATCGCACCGTCACCGCGAGCGGCGGGCGGTTGCTGGCGGCGGACCTTTCCGCACCGCTGACCGATGCCGCCATGATTGCCCAACGCCTCGATCTGGTCGGCTGGTTTGCCGATGATGGCGTGCGCCGCAGCCGGGTGCGCGAGGCGCTCGCCGCCATGCCCGATGTGGC
>JBBQMB010000152.1:0-4125 GCA_038328515.1 Sphingomonadales bacterium | reverse complement strand
CGTCCCTCCCCCTTGCGGGGAGGGCGAGAGACGCGCGCAGCGCGGCCCGGGGTGGGGGTTGCGCCCTTGGTGACCGCAGGCGCAACCCCCACCCCGCTCGGCTGCGCCGAGTCGCCCTCCCCGCAGGGGGGAGGGAGAAGTGGTCAGATCGTGCGCGCAATCACTTCGCGCATGATCTCGCTGGTGCCGCCATAAATCCGCTGCACGCGCGCGTCGCGCCACATGCGGGCGATGGGGTATTCGTTCATATAACCGGCACCGCCATGCAGTTGCAGCGCTTCATCGACCACGCGCCCTTGCATTTCGGTGTGCCACAGCTTGGCAGCGCTGGCTTCGGCGGCGGTCAGCTTGCCCGCCATCAGGCGCTTGAGCCCCCAATCGATATGCGCCCAGCCGACCTGGAGTTCGGTTTTGAGTGATGCCAGCGTGAAACGGGTATTCTGGAAATCGAACACCGTCTTGCCGAAAGCCTTGCGGTCCTTGGTGAATTTCACGGCTTCATCGAACGCCCGCTGCGCGCCGGCCTGTGCCGAAATCGCGATGCCGAGGCGTTCCTGCGGCAATTGGCTCATCAGATAGATGAAGCCCTTGTTTTCCTCGCCGAGGCAATTGGTCATCGGCACGCGCACATCGTTGAAGAACAGTTCCGACGTATCGGCGCTGTTCTGGCCGATCTTGTCGAGGTTGCGGCCGCGGGCAAAGCCTTCGGTGCCGGCTTCGACCAGAATCAGCGAGGTGCCCTTGGCGCCCTTGTCGGGGTCGGTTTTGGCGACAACGATGATCAGATCGGCGTTCTGTCCGTTGGTGATATAGGTTTTCGACCCCGAGATGACATAGTGATTGCCATCCTTGCGCGCCGTCGTGCGGATGCCTTGCAAGTCGGAGCCGGCGCCCGGCTCGGTCATCGCGATGGCGGTGATCAGTTCGCCCGAAATCATCTTGGGCAGAAATTTCTGCTTCTGTTCCTCGCTGCCATAGGCAACGATATAATCGGCGACGATATCGGATTGCAGCGTGATCCCGGCCGATGATCCGGCATAGGCGAGTTCTTCATTGACCACGGCATTATAGCCGAAATCCAGCCCCAACCCGCCATATTGCTCGGGCACTGTCGGGCACAACAGCCCATTGTCACCGCAGGCGCGCCAGAACGCCTTGGAAACCAGCCCCTCTTCCTCGAACGTGTCGAGGTGCGGATAAAGTTCTTTTTCGAACAGCTTCCTGACCGTGCCGCGAAAGGCTTCATGGTCTTCGTTATAGGCGCCGCGTTCGCTGGTATCGAGCATGAGACTCACTCCCCAAATCCATCTTCACCACCAGCGTTAGCCGAAAAACCCGCCGTTGCACCACCTGTCATGGCTGCCAGCCCCCCACCTGCGACATTCGCGCCGCGCCAGCGCTTGCCTGCCATCCGCCGGCGGCATAGCATTGCGCCAGACCAAGGGGCCAAATCTGATGCGCACGAAATTCATGCTGTTGGCGGCAATGTTGGCTGCCACCCCGGCGCTCGCTGCGCCTGCCGCCGACACCGGGCCACGCGCCACCATCGATGCCTTTATCGCTGCTTTCAACAGCGGTGACGCCGTGGCCGCCAAGGCCACCCATGACGCCAGCCCGACGATCATCGATGAGCCACCACCCTATCTCTGGTCAGGCCGCGAAGCCTTTGATCGCTGGGTTGCCGACCAGCATGCCGAAGCGCTCGCGCTTGGCCGTACAAGCGAAAAAGTCAGCATCGGCAGGACCCGCCGCGCCGAAATCAGCGGCACCAACGCCTATGTCATCGTGCCCGCGACCTATAGCTACACCCAAAAAGGCGTCGCCATGGCCGAGCCGTCGCAAATGACCTTTGCGCTGCGCAAAGCCCGCAGCGGCTGGCGCATTTCGGCCTGGAGCTGGACAGGGCCACGCGGGCGGCCGGCCGCAGCGGCAAAACCCTGACCGCCACGCCTGTTCGCGCCCGAACCCAAGGATAGCCTGATGTTGAAATTCGCCCTTTGCCTTGCCTTGCTGGCCGGAACCGCGCCGGCGCTGGCTGCTGATGATGCCAATCTCGTCCGCGCCCGCGCCGTGCTCAAGGCGCAGCCGATCATCGACGGACACAATGACTGGGCCGAGCAGCTGCGCGGGCAATTTGGCGAAAAATGGTGGAGCGTCGACCTGATGGCCGATAGCCGCCAGTTCAAGACGCCGCTGCAAACCGATATTCCGCGCCTGCGCCAGGGCCAGGTCGGCGGGCAATTCTGGTCGGTGTGGGTGCCGGCCACTGTCACCGGCCCGGCGGCGGTCAAGGCCACGCTTGAACAGATCGACATCGTGCACGGCATCATCGCGCGCTACCCCAGGGATTTCGAGCTTGCCGCCACCGCAGCCGACATCCGCCGTATCCAGAAAAGCGGCAAGGTCGCCAGCCTGATGGGCGTGGAGGGCGGCAGCCAGATCGATAACAGCCTGCCGGCGCTGCGCATGTTCTACGCGCTCGGCGTGCGCTATATGACCCTCACCCATGTTCGCCACAATGATTGGGCCGATAGCGCCAATGAAGCGCCGCGCGCAGTACCGCTGACCACCTTTGGCAAGGCGGTCGTCCATGAAATGAACCGCATCGGCATGCTCGTCGATATCAGCCATGTTTCACCCGGCACGATGAAGGCCGTCATAGCGGCGTCGCAGGCACCGGTGATCTTCTCGCACTCATCGGCGCGCGCCGTCGTCGATCACCCGCGTAATGTGCCCGATGATGTGCTGGAACTGCTCAAGGCCAATGGCGGCGTCGTCATGGTCAACTATGCCCCGGGCTATGTCAGCCGCAAACGCATGGAGTGGGAAGCGGCGCGCGCCGGGGTGCGCGCCAGCTATAACGCGCCGCCTTATTCGGGCCTGTACATCGGCCAACCCGAACGCGCCGCCGCCGCGCTGGCAGAATGGGAAAAGGCCAACCCGATGCCCGAGGTGACGCTGTCGGAGGTCGCCGACCATCTCGATCACATGGCCAAAATCGCCGGCCATGATCATATCGGCATCGGCGGCGATCTTGATGGCATCGATACGACACCAACCGGGCTGGAAGGCGTGGAAACCTATCCGGCGCTGATCGCCGAACTGCTGCGGCGCGGCTGGAGCGAAGCCGATTGCGCCAAACTGGCGGGCGGCAATGTGCTGCGGGCGCTCGAAGCAGCGGAGAAAGTTTCGGCCGGGATGCAGGGCGAAGTACCGAGCGCCGCCATGCCGTGAACGGAACTTTGGCGACCGGGCGGCGTTGGCATTTCAACCCGCCCCGGAGACCAAAAATGAAAATCCTGATTGTTCTGACGTCCCATGCCGAACTGGGCGACACCGGCAAGAAAACCGGTTTCTGGCTCGAGGAGCTGGCAGCGCCTTATTATGTGTTCAAGGATGCCGGCGCCCGGATTACGCTGGCCTCGCCCAAAGGCGGTAAGCCGCCGCTGGACCCCAAAAGCGCCGAAGCTGACGCGCAGACCGACAGCACGAAGCGCTTCAACGCCGACGCTGACGCCATGGCGGCTCTGGCCAGCACGCATTGCCTCGCCGATATGAAAATCGCCGATTTCGATGGGGTTTTCTATCCCGGCGGGCATGGACCGCTTTGGGATCTGGCGAATGATCCAACATCGATCGCCCTGATCGAGGCCGCCATCACCGCCGGCAAGCCGGTTGCTGCCGTGTGCCACGCCCCCGGCGTGCTGCGCGATGTCGCGTTGGCGGACGGCTCGCCACTCGTCAAAGGCAAGACTGTTACCGGTTTTACCAACACCGAGGAAACCGCGGTCGGGTTGACCGATGTGGTCCCGTTCCTGGTCGAGGACATGCTCAAGGCCAAGGGTGGCAAATATTCAAAGACCGTTGATTGGGGCGTCCATGTCGTCGAGGACGGACTGCTCATCACTGGTCAAAATCCGGCGTCGTCGGCAAAAGCAGCCGAGGTGTTGCTGAACCGACTGTCGTAACCAACACAGCAAAATTGCGGCCGGTGTTGCCACCGGCCGCCACTGTGTCGGGCCCGCAAATCGCATCGCGCCGCCGTCGCCTTGCAGCAGGTCGCTTGCCCCGGCGCGCCGGCCTGGCCTTGCCGCCTGGCGTTTGCCACCCTGACCCCGCCCCCCG
>JBBQMB010000151.1:0-4263 GCA_038328515.1 Sphingomonadales bacterium | reverse complement strand
GATCGCGGTGGAAGATCGGCGCTTTTTCAGCCATCCCGGCATCGATCCGATTGGCATCGCCCGCTCCGCACTGGTCAATTTCAAGGCCGGGCGCAACGTGCAGGGCGCTTCCACGATCACCCAGCAACTGGCGCGCAACGTCTTTCTCACCTCGACCAAGACCTTTGGCCGCAAGGGCCGCGAGATCGTGCTGGCGCTGGCGCTGGAACGCAAGTTCACCAAGGAAGCGCTGCTCGAACTTTATCTCAACCGCGTCTATTTCGGTGGTGGCGCCTATGGCATCGACGCCGCATCGCGAAAATTTTTCGGCCATTCCGCCACGACGCTGAGCCTTGAAGAAGCCGCGATCATCGCGGGGTTGGTCAAGGCACCGTCGCGCTATGCCCCATCAGCCGATGCCGATGCGGCGCGGCGGCGGGCAAGCACCGTGATTGCGACGATGGTCGATTCAGGGGCGATCACCCCCGGCCAGGCGGCGGATTCCGCCGTGAGCGCCGTGCGCTTTTCGCCGCAGGAGCGCACGGCGAGTGTGCGCTATTTCACCGACTGGGTGCTGACCGAGGTTGAAAACCTGACCGACGAGGCCGTTGAGCCGTTGCAGGTGACAACAACGCTCGATGCCGCCGGGCAGCGCGCCGCCGAAGCCGCGATCATCGCCGAAAGCCCGACGGGCGCGCAGGGTGCGCTGGTGGCGCTGGCGCGCGACGGCGCCGTCAAGGCGATGGTCGGTGGGCGCGACTATGTCAAATCCAACTATAATCGCGCCGTTGCGGCGCGGCGCCAGCCAGGTTCTGCGTTCAAATTCTTCGTCTATGCGGCGGCAATCGAAGACGGGGTGGAGCCCGATGACATGATGGAGGACCGGCCGGTCAAGTTCGGCAACTGGTCACCGCGCAACAGCAATGGCCGCTTTGTCGGGCCGGTATCGGTGCGCACCGCCTTTGCCCAGTCGATCAACACCGTGGCGGCCGAACTCGCCGCGCGGGTGGGCTATGATACCGTCGCCGATATGGCGCGGCGCTTTGGCATCACCACCCCGATCGACCGGCGCCCGGCGATGGCGCTGGGTACGTCGGATGTGACGCTGTTTGAAATGACGCAGGCGTTTGCCACGGTGGCGAATGGCGGGGTGGAAGCCCGGCCCTATGCCATCACCCGCATTACTGCCGGATCGGGCCGCGTGCTGTATGAACGCGAGCCCGAATCGCCGCGCGTGGTGGTCGCGCCGTTCGTCGCGGCCAGGATGACCGACCTGATGAAGGCAGCGGTGGAAACCGGCACTGGCCGCGCCGCGCAGATCGGGCGGCCGCTGGCAGGCAAGACCGGCACGACGAGCAGCAACAAGGACGGCTGGTTCCTGGGCTTTACCAATGAATTGACCACGGGTGTGTGGATGGGGCGCGATGATGCGCGCGCCGTGCCGGGGCTGGCCGGTGGGCGTGCCCCGGCGCGGGCCTTTGCTGCCTATATGGCGCGCGCGGTTGGTGGCACGCCGCCCGAGCCGCTGGTGACGAGCGTGGATACCGGCGAGATGATCATCGAGCCCGATGACCAGGTTTATGGCATCGACAATGGCTATGGCAACGAGCCCGCGCTGGGGCCGGATGGCGAGTTGCTGGTGCCGGGCAATGTCCAGTCGCCACGGCCAGAGGCGTATCCGCCGGAACCGGCGGTTGAAGATCCGGTGCCGCAACTGGATCAGGCGTGGCTTGATCGCACGCTCAATGATCGCAGGCGCCGTCCGCCGCCGCAATAGCGGGGGTTTCACAATGATTGAACAGTCCAACTTGGATGTGATGGAATCCGGTAACCTGTCAAAGGGGGTCTGGGGCCCACGGCCCCGGCCGCTGGAGGCCCGTTCAGCTCAATCACGCATCACAGCGGCCGCGTCGCGCGTTCATCGACGGTCAGGCTGAAGACATCGGGCCTGGCGTAATGGCCGGTGACATCGAGATCGAAGCGCGCGCGGATGATCTCGCCCTTGTCGATTTCAGCGGTGATCAGTCCGGCTTCGCCGTACAGCGGCCCGGCGAGGACATCGCCATAGGGCGAGATGATGCAACTTCCGCCGCGGATCATCGCCTGGCCTTCGGGTCGGTCGCGCAGCGTGATCGGAGCATCGAGGGCGGTTGTTGCCGCTGGCTGAAACTGGCAGGCGGTGACAAGAAAACAGCGCGATTCGCAGGCGATGTGGCGCATGCTGGCGTGCCAGATATCGCGTTCGTCGACCGTTGGCGCGCACCAGATATCGATGCCCTTGGCATACATGGCGGTACGCAGCAGCGGCATGTAATTTTCCCAGCAGATCGCCGAGCCAACCTTGCCGGCGGCGCTGTCCATCACCGTCAGTGTCGAGCCATCGCCCTGGCCCCAGACCAGCCGTTCGGCCGCGGTCGGCATCAGCTTGCGATGGCGGCCGATGAAATTGCCCGCCGCATCGATGAAGATGGCGACGCAATACAGCGTGGCGCCGGCGCGTTCGATGGCACCAACCACCAGTGCTGTACCGCAATCGCGGGCCAGATCGCACAGTGCCGTGACCTCCGGCCCGTCCATGGTGATCGCCTGTTGCCAATAGCGCTGGAAGGCGGCGCGCCCGGGCGCGGTGCGATAGCCCAGCCGCACGCCGAAATCGCTGCCCTTGGGATAGCCGCCGAGCACGGCCTCGGGGAGAACGAGCACATCGAGTCTGGCGGCGGCAATGGCGTCGCGATAGCCCATTATCGTCGCCAGTGTCGCCGCTGTGCCGGCTGGGTCCGAGCCGATTTGCAGCGCGCCCAGCCGAGCGGTTTCAGCCGTCATCACGTTTCTCCTCAAGGCTGGCCAGCGCCCAGGTGGCGGCTTCGGCGACGGTGGCATCGGCATCGCCGCGCAGCGCCGCCACCGGGGCTGCCAGCGCCGGGTTGTTGCTGTTGCCGGCGGCGATCAGCGCATTTCTGACCAGCCGGTCGCGGCCGATGCGTTTGATCGGCGATCCGGCGAAAACGGCGCGAAAGCCCGCATCATCGAGCGCCAGCAGATCGGCAAGGGCGGGTGCGGTCAATTCGGCGCGGGGCTGGAAGGCGAGATCGCGCGCGGTTTGGGCAAAGCGGTTCCACGGGCAGACAGCGAGGCAATCATCACAGCCATAGATGCGATTGCCGATGGCCTTGCGAAATTCGAGCGGGATCGGGCCCTTGTGTTCGATGGTCAGGTAGGAAATGCAGCGCCGGGCATCGAGCCGATAGGGGGCGGGGAAGGCATTGGTCGGGCAGGCGGTCTGGCAGCGCGTGCAACTGCCGCAGCGGTCGGGGTGCGGGGCATCGGCGGCGAGATCGAGCGTGGTGTAGACGGCGCCCAGAAACAACCATGAGCCATGGGCGCGGCTGACGACATTGGTGTGCTTGCCCTGCCAGCCGAGCCCTGCGGCTTCGGCAAGCGCCTTTTCCATTACGGGCGCTGTATCGACAAAGACCTTCAATTCGCTGTCTGGCGCGGCGGCGACGAGCCAGCGGGCCAGCGCTTTGAGGCGTTTCTTGATGACATCATGATAGTCGTTGCCCAGCGCATAGACCGAGATGACGCCGGTATCGGGGTGATCGGCATGGCGCAGCGGATCGAGCCCCGGCGCATAGCTGGTGCCGAGCATGATGACGCTGCGCACATCGGGCCACAGACCTTGCGGGCTGGCGCGGCGGTCGGTGGTCTCGGCCATCCACAGCATGTCGCCGTGGCAGCCAGCGCTGATCCATTGCCTAAGGCGTTCGCCGGCTTTGGGGGCGGCATCGGCGGCGCAGATGCCGAAGCTGGCAAAGCCGAGCCGGTGCGCTTCGGCAGCGAGGGCGGCGCGAAGGATGATGCTCCCTCCCCCTGGCGGGGAGGGCGACTCGGCGTGAGCCGAGCGTGGGGGTACACGTTTCGACACTGGCAACCCCCACCCCGCTCGGGCGGTGCCCGAGGCGCCCTCCCCGCCAGGGGGAGGGAGAAGTGGCGGTTCATCGGGCACGTTAAACCGCTGGATGCGCTTCGAACTGCACCAGCCATTCGGCTATCCAGTCACCGACCTTGCTGTCGGTTTCGCCCCAGCACAGCCAGTGCCCGGGGTCGGGCAGCGCGTGATCCTCGACGGTGCCGGCCAGTTTGCGCGCCGTGGCGCGGCTGATCGCCGGCACGGTGGTGCGATCATCGGCGCCGACGATGACCATCGCTGGCTGGGTGAGTTTGGTGTAATCAACCTTGGTGGCGCCGGTGGCTGACAGGCCGGGCAGGGTCATTTCGGCCATG
>JBBQMB010000150.1:0-4484 GCA_038328515.1 Sphingomonadales bacterium | reverse complement strand
GTGCGCGGCAACAGGCCGACCATCGCTTCGATGGTGCGCACCGTCTTAGTGTCGCGGCCATCGATGCGGCTGCCGTCCTTCAGGATGGCACCGCGAACGATTTCGCCTTCCAGTTTCTTGAACAGCTTGCCGGCCTTATGCTGGGTGGCGCTGTCGGCATCGGCAAACAGCGGCTTCATCTTGGCCTTGGCATCGCCGAGCGCCTGCTGGCGCTCCGACTTCTTGGTCAGCTTGTAGGCAGCGGTAATATCCTTGCCGACGGCCTTTTTGATCTGGGCCAGCATGGCGGTGTTATCCGGCATGGCGAGTTCCCAAGGGTCCTTGGCAGCCTTTTCGGCGAGCGCGATGATCGCATCGATCACCGGCTGGATACCGCGATGCGCAAACATCACGGCGCCGAGCATTTCGTCTTCCGAAAGCTCCTTGGCTTCGGATTCGACCATCATCACCGCATCATGGGTGCCGGCGACAACCAGGTCGAGCCGGCCTTCCTTGATCTGCGTCTTGTTGGGGTTGAGGATATATTCACCCTCGACAAAGCCGACCCGTGCCGAAGCGATCGGGCCCATGAACGGCACGCCCGAAATGGTCAGCGCTGCCGAAGCGGCAATCATCGCCACCATATCGGCTTCGTTCTCGCCGTCATAGCTCAGCACCTGGGCAATGACGTTGATTTCGTTGTAGAAACCTTCGGGGAACAGTGGGCGCAGCGGGCGATCGATGAGGCGCGAAGTCAGCGTCTCATGCTCGGTGGCGCCGCGTTCGCGCTTGAAAAAGCCGCCGGGAATGCGGCCGGCTGCCGAATATTTTTCCTGATAATGGACGGTCAGCGGAAAGAAATCCTGGCCTTCCTTGACGCCCTTGGCGGCCGTGACGGCGCACAGAACGACGGTTTCGCCATAGGTGGCGAGCACGGCGCCATCAGCCTGGCGGGCGATGCGGCCGGTTTCAAGGGTCAGCGTGCGGCCGCCCCATTCGATTTCCTGTTTGTGGATCGTGAACATGTTACGTCTTTCGTTTCAGCGCGCCGGCCCTATTGCCACCGCGCCTGCCTGCATGTCCGCCAATTGCGGCGGGCGAGCCCTCGGCGACCATCGCCGGAGCCCGATAAACGAAAGGCCCCGCAGCTGGGGCCTTTCGGGTCATTGGCTCGGGGTTACTTGCGCAGCCCGAGTTTCGCGATGAGATCGGTGTAACGCTGGGCATCGATCTTCTTGAGATAATCGAGCAGCGAACGGCGCGTGTTGACCAGAACCAGCAAGCCACGACGCGAATGGTTATCCTTGGCGTGGGTCTTGAAATGGCCGGTCAGATTGGCAATCCGTTCGGTAAGGATGGCGACCTGAACTTCGGGCGAACCCGTATCATTGGCGTCGCGGGCATTGGCTTTGATGACTTCGGCTTTGCGTTCTGCGGTAATCGACATCGGATACTCCTTGGTTGCAGCCCAATGGGCTAAAGGTTGAACCCGCGTAGAACCCGGACCTCCGAAAGGTCGATCTCCACCAGCGCCACGGGAACAGAACCGTGGCAGGCGAGATAGGTGCCGGGTGTGGCGGGGTGCCCGAAAAGCCTGCGCCCCTGACGGAGCGCCGCCGCTTCTTGCGGGTCAACAGCGAGAGCCGGGATGTCGTCCAGCCCCGCCATCAGTGGCAGGATAACCTGTTCAAGCGTCGCCCCATGCACTGCTTGCGCGAAATTGTCCAGCGATATCGCGCAATCCAGCGCAAACGGCCCGGCCTTTGTGCGCCGCAACATGCTGACATGGCCGACGGTGCCCAAGGCCAGCGCCAGGTCGCGCGCCAGACTGCGGATATAGGTGCCTTTGGTGACCAGCGCCGAAAAGGCCGCCGTATCCGGGGTAGAGCCGATCAGCGTCAGCTTGAGGATCGTGACGTGCCGGGTGGCCAGCGTCACGGTTTCCCCGGCGCGGGCCAGCGCATAGGCGCGCTGGCCATCGACCTTGAGCGCCGAATAGGCTGGCGGCACCTGCTCGATCGGGCCGGTAAAGCGCGGCAGCATGGCCTGGATGGCGGCGACAGCGGGGCGCACTTCCGACACGGCGATGACCGCGCCCTCGCCATCCTCGGTGCTTGTCGCTTCGCCCCATTTGACCGTGAAATCATAGCCTTTGGTGGCGTCGAGCATCCGCCCCGCCAGCTTGGTCGCTTCGCCGATGGCAATCGGCAACACGCCTGTTGCCAGCGGATCGAGCGTGCCGCCATGGCCAATGCGATCGGGCCTGATGCCGACCCCGCGCAAGATGCGCTTGACCGCCGCCACGCCCTGCGCACTCGACAGCCCCAGCGGTTTGTCGAGAATGAGCCAACCGTTTATCGGGCCGGTCACCGTTTGGCCGGCGGGCCGTCGGCCGTCACCAATGTCTTTATCGTGCAGGCTCCCGCTCGCGACAAAATTTGCGATCCGGCGTCCAGCCGCTCACCCGGGCCGGTGCGAAAGCCCAGTTGACCGCCAAAAGCGAGCCGTACGCAAGCGCCGCGCATATCGGCGCGATACCAGTGCCGTGCCCGATCCTGCAAATAAACCGTGCGGGCGTCGAGCACTTGCCACGCCATGATATTGCCCTGATCTACCCGCGGTATCGTGACATTGGCGATCGCGACCAGCACCAGCAACGCAATCATGTCGCCGCCTTGAGCGCCGCGGATTCCTCACCCGGCAGTAGCGAATAGACCGCCGTATCGCGGACATAGCCCGTCCAGGTGATCCGGTTCTGGCGCAAAACGCCATCAAGTTTCGCGCCAAGCTTGCGGATCGCCGCTGCCGATCGTGTGTTGCGCGTATCGACATCGAAAACGATGCGCACGATGCCACAGGCGCGGGCATGGCCGACCATCAGCTTTTTCAGCCGCAGGTTGAACGGCCCGCCGCGCAAGCCCGGGATGATGAACGTGCTGCCGATTGCCACAGCCTTGTTGGGCAGATCGAGCGCGTACCAGCTTGTGCAGCCAACCAGCATGTCGCCGCTGTGGACAGCATAGCAATGGCGCGGCCCCGTCAGCATCGCATCGAACGCCGGGTCGAAATGGTCGTCGAGCATCGAATAGGGGTAGACCTGCCAGATATCCCGGTCCTGCGCGCAGGCCTGGCGCAGCGCCTCGCGATGCGTTTCGACAAGTATTTCAAGCCGCAGATCGCCCATGCCGAGCGGCACGTAAAGCTCAGTCATCGCTCTCTTCGATCTCTTCGTCGCGAATGTCCGAGAGTCGGCGCGGCTTTACCTCGGGTTCGAGATCGCGGGCGATGGCGGGGCGGCGCAAAATGGCATCGATGCGCGCGCCGGCATCAAAGCTGTCATCGGCGCGAAAGCGCAAATCGGGGGTGTATTTCGTCACCATCTGGCGGGCGACTTCGCCGCGCAGATAGCGCGCGTGGCTGGCCAGCGCCTTGACGACCGCCTGATCATCGCCGCCGCCCAGCGCCTTGATGAAGACGGTTGCGTGGCGCAAATCGGCGGTGACCCGCACCTCGCTTACCGAAACGATCGTGCGCTGGAGCAATTCATCGCGCAGTTCGCCACGGCCGATCACTTCGGCGATGGCGTGGCGCACCTGCTCGCCGATGCGTTGCAAGCGGATCGAGCGGCCTTGGGAATCGGGGGTAGCGCGGGGCATCTGTTTTCCTCTCCCCTCCCGCTTGCGGTAGGGGCTGGGGGTGGTATCGCATCGGCGTCTAAGGGTTAATTCGAGGGGGGTGGCCGCCCCACCCCCGGCCCCTCCCGCAAGCGGGAGGGGAGAAGGTTTTACAGCGTGCGTTCGCGGCTTTCGACCTCGAACGTCTCGACGATATCGCCGGGCTTCACATCCGAAGAGCCTTCGATGGTGATGCCGCATTCAAAGCCCGATTTGACTTCGGCGACATCTTCCTTGAACCGCCGCAGCGACGCGATCGAGCCATTGTAGATGATGACATCGTCGCGCATGACACGAGCGCGCAGGGCTTTTTTGATAAAGCCTTCGGTAACCCGGATACCCGCTGCCTTGCCGGTCTTGCCGGCCTGGAAGACTTCGAGCACCAGCGCGCGGCCGACGACGTTTTCGAGCAGTTCGGGGCCAAGCTGACCCGCCATTGCCGCCTTCACATCATCGATCAGATCATAGATCACGTCATAATATTTCAGCGCCACGCCATCGCGCTGGGCGATTTCGCGCGCCTTGGCATTGGCACGAACGTTGAAGCCGATGATCGGTGCGCCGCTTGCCTTGGCCAGCGTCACGTCGGATTCGGTGATCCCGCCGACCGATGACAGCAGCACCTTGGCCTTGATGAGATCGGTCGATATCTTGTTGACCGCGCCCGAAATCGCTTCGGCCGAGCCTTGGGTATCGGCCTTGATGACCAGCGGATAGGTCTGCGCCTTGGCGGCACGCAGCACGCTGAACATGGTTTCAAGGTTTGCCGGTTCCTGCTCGATGCGCTTGGCATTGACCAGCGCGGCCCGATATTCGGCGACTTCGCGAGCG
>JBBQMB010000149.1:0-4563 GCA_038328515.1 Sphingomonadales bacterium | reverse complement strand
GCGGCCGTTCCATGATGAAACCCATGTCCGCACTGCGGCCCAGGCGGCACTGGCGCGCACGGCCTCGCGGTTGTTCGGCAGCGAAACCCACTATGGCTATACGATGACGCCGCGGTATCCGGATTTCGAAGCGATGGTGGCACGGGTGACCGGCCAGACGTTCAATAATATAAGCCGTGACCGAGTGGAAACCGACGAAGTTCGGGCACTATTCGAAGCCGGCCGGACGTCCACAGGTGACTATGCGTTCGATCAGCCTATGCTGCTCAACCTCTATCAAAGACCGATTGCAGTCGTCGGTTGTGTCCGTAGTCAGAACATTTAGCGCAAGTCGGGGCACGGATTAGCGGAGGGTTGGGCTCGTCTGGGGTTTGATTTTAGGCGGCTAGTTTGGAGTGCTGCAAGCGCCGATGTTCGATGGTCTTTCGTTTTATCCTTTCTCGTTGTTGGATGATGGCACTGGCCCGGCCGAAGTAGGCATCGGCGGGCGTTACGTTGTTCAAGCTCTCGTGGTAGCGTTGGTGGTTGTAGTGCGCGACGAACGCCTCGATCCGGGCTTCGAGGCCGCCGGGCAGGAAGTAGTTGTCCAGCAGGACTCGGTTTTTCATGGTCTGGTGCCAGCGCTCGATCTTGCCCTGCGTCTGCGGATGGAAGGGCGCGCCATTAAATCAGAAAATCCAGCTGTGCTACTCAAGGGTTTCCAACCCTGAAGTATTTGATTCACGCGCCTATCAAGGACGACCTGCAAACCGGCCTGGATCGTGGATGAACGGCAAACGTCAGGTGACAACTGCCACGTGATTGGTGCACCCGGCAGGAATCGAACCTGCGACCTTCGGTTTAGGAAACCGCTGCTCTGTCCGGCTGAGCTACGGGTGCGACGGCATTGCCAATGCCACGCCCGCGCCGCAGTTCAAGCAAAATCAGGCGTCGGAGCGGATCAGCGGGCGAAACGGCAGCGGCAATACCCGCACGCCATCATCGGTGAGCGCCCGTACATCGGCGGCGCTGGCCTCGCCATAAATGCTGCGCTCCGGCGTGGTGCCTTCGTGCATTGCCCGCGCCTGTGTGGCAAAATTACCGCCGACATAATCGGACTGCGCTTCCATCTGGCGCTGCATTGCCAGCAGTGCCGGCAACAGCGATTCGGGCGTTGCCGGCGCGGCATCAGCGCTGCTGTCTTGAACGGCGACGCCGCGCGCGTTGCCGCTGCGGTTGCTCTTTGCCGCCACGGCGGGGGCCATCACGGCCTTGCCGATGCCGGTGTCGCCGCACAAGGGGCAGGCGATCATGCTTCGCGCGCGCTGGCTTTCATAATCGGCGGTCGATCCGAACCAGGCTTCAAAGACATGGGCGCCGCTGCAGCGCAGATCAAAAACGATCATCGCGCTGGCGCTACCGCGGGCTGGCATGGCGCGGCAAACCCCCGGGCATGGGCGAGCGCCGGCACCCGGCCGCGTGCGACCGCCACGTCGGCAAGGTCGATATCGATCGTCGCGCTGCCGGGGGTTTCCCCCATGTCGAGCAGCACGTCGCCCCAGGGGCCGATGACCAGCGAATGGCCATAGGTGGCGCGGCCATCGGCGTGTTTGCCGGTTTGCGCAGCGGCTATGACAAAGCAGCCGGTTTCAATGGCACGGGCGCGCAGCAGCACGTGCCAGTGGGCGGCGCCTGTCGGCCGGGTGAACGCCGCCGGCACCGCCAGCATCACCGCGCCAGCTTCGGCGAGCGCCCGGTGCAGCGCTGGAAAACGCACGTCATAACAAATCGTCAGCCCGAGCGGGCCAAAGGGCGTGGCGGCTACCACGGCCGCGTCGCCGGGGCGATAGGCCGCCGATTCGCGATAGATTTCGCCGCCGGCCAGCGTCACATCGAACAGATGGATCTTGTCATATTGGGCGCAGATGTTGCCCTGCGGGTCGATCAGGAAACTGCGGTTGGCGAGCAGGTCGCCCTCCAGCGCCAGCGCCAGGCTGCCGAGTTGCACCCAGACCTGGTGCGCCCGCGCCGCCGCCTGCACCGCGGCCAGCACAATGTCATTGGCTTGCTCGCGCACATTGGCGCGGGCGCGGCGGCGATCCTTGTCGAGCAGGCCGCTCATTTCGGGGGTGAAAATGATCTGCGCGCCCTGTGCCGCCAGCGCGGCAATGCCATTGGCCAGCGAAACCGCTTCGGCGGCGGGATCGATGCCGGTGTTGGTCTGCAAAATCCCGAGGCGCAGCATCATGCCAGCAAGGGATCGAGTTGTCCGGCGCGATCGAGCGCGGCCAGATCATCGCTGCCGCCGATGTGGCGACCATCGATGAAAATCTGTGGCACGGTCAGCTTGCCGCCCGATCGTTCCAGCATTTCGGCGCGCAGTGGCCCGCCCATCGAAATATCATGTTCGTCGATTTCGATGCCCTTGCCGGCCAGCAATTTTTTGGCGCGGGTGCAATAGGGGCACAGAAACTTGGTATAGATTTCAACCTTGGCCATCATCATCTCCCACGGTGGATTGTGCAGGCTTTGCACCGCTGGCGCCAGCGCCCGTTTTCATAAAATACGCTTCGCTATCCCGCACGACGCGCGCAAAGGTCAATACGCCGACGCTGGCTGCGCCCGCACGCCGCAAGATCCGGGCACAGGCATTGGCGGTGGCGCCACTGGTCAGCACATCATCGACGAGCAGGATCGTGCGCCCCTTGATGACGCTGCGGTCGCGCACCTTGAAAGCGCCGCGCACGTTTTTCGCGCGCATGGCGCGCCCCATGCCGGCACTTGGTGGCGTCGCGCGGACTCGCTCCAGCGCATCGATGGCGATATCCGACCCGGTGCGCGTGGCCAGCGCCTGCGCCAGCAGCCCGGCCTGGTTATACCCGCGCCGCCACAGTCGCCAGCGGTACAAAGGCACCGGCACCAGCAGCGTTTCGGGGGTGATAAGCCCCGCCCCGGCGCGCGCCATATGCACCGCCATGATGCCGGCCAGCCACGGCTTGTCACCATGTTTGAGCGCCAGAATGGCGGTACGCGCCGGGCCGCCGTAAACCATGGCGGCGCGCGCCACGGCATAACGCGGCGGTTCGGCGAGGCACACCGCGCATTCGGCGCCAGGCCCGCGATCATGCTCGAAGGGGATGCCGCAGCGCGCGCAGCACGGCGCGGTGATGAACTGCAATTGCGGCCAGCAAGCGGGGCAGAACCGCCCGTCGCCATCAACGATGGTGCGGCACGCCGGGCAGCGCGGCGGCAGCACCAGATCGACAAGCGCCTGCAACGGTTTGAACATGGGGCCGAGTGTAACCCGGATTGCTGCCGCGACCCATAGGCTCTAATCGACGAGGAATGGTCAGTGCCGAACCCTTTGATCGCGCCTTGCGCCGTCGCCGCCACGCGGGCGCGCGCGCCGGCTTTGGCGATGCGGATTTCCTGCATGCCGTGATGGTCGATGAAATCGCCGGGCGGGTGGCGGGTGTCGCGCGGGATTTTGCCGATGTGCTCGATCTGGGGGGGCCGCGCCGCGCCTGGCCGGGGGCGGTTCGGCTGGCGCTGGCGCCCGGCGATGCCGATGTCGTCGCCGATGAAGACCGGCTGCCGTTTGCCGATGCCAGCTTCGATCTGGTCGTCTCTGCCGCCGGCTTGGCCAGCGTGTCCGATCTGCCCGGCGCTTTGGTGCAGGCGCGGCGCGTGCTGCGCCCTGATGGCCTGTTTGTCGCCGCGTTCGTCGGTGGCATGACGTTGATGGAATTGCGCGCCGATCTGATCGATGCCGATATAGCGACGCGCGGTGGTGCCGCCGCCCGCACGGCGCCGATGGTCGAGGCACAGGCGGCTGCCGGGCTGTTGCAACGCGCCGGCTTTGCCATGCCGGTCGCCGATGTCGAGCGGCTGACGGTGCGCTATGGCGGGTTGTTTGCGCTGCTCGGCGATCTGACCATGATGGGCGCGCGGTCGCCGCTTGCTTCGCGCGCACCCTTGGGCCGGGCGGCGCTCGCCGCTGCCGCGACGCGCTTTGCGGCGCGCGCCGGGCCGGATGGCAAGACCGGCGTGACGGTGGAGATCATCCATCTCGCCGGCTGGGCGCCCGCGCCTGGCCAACCGGTGCCGCTCAAGCCCGGCAGCGGCACCACCAGCCTGGCGAAGGCGTTGGGCAGCCGTATTTGAGTCGTGTTTCGGGGCCTGCCGCCACGCGGCGTTTAGGGGCTTGCCGCCACGCGGCGGGAATGGTCCAAAGGCGTATCACCCTGAGGGAGTTTTGATGATCCGCGCGTCGTTCACAATCGCTGCCCTGCTGCTTGCCGGCGCGGCATTCGCGCAAACTGCGCCCATGGAGCCCGACATGATCGCCCGCTACGGAGCGGTGCGCCCCCAAGCCGATTATAGCCGCCGCGAAGTGATGATCCCGATGCGCGACGGGGTGAAGCTGTTCACCGTCATCGTCATGCGCAAGGGCACCACCGGCGGCCCGATGCTGCTGACCCGCACGCCTTATGATGCCGACAAGGGCACGATGCGCAACCGCAGCCAGAAGATCGAGGAAATCCTTCCGATCATGGATGCCGAGTTCGTCAACGATGGCTATAT
>JBBQMB010000148.1:0-4652 GCA_038328515.1 Sphingomonadales bacterium | reverse complement strand
ACGGCGAAGCTGCAGAAAAGTGCAGAAAGCTGACTTTTGTGAACTTTGACCATGGTGAGCCAGCCGCAAACTGACCCGCATCTACACGCGCTCTTTCTCAGCTTTGATCTCGGTTTGCGTTTCGGCGGTGGTATTCACGCGTCAACGCCCCCCTCTCCCTTGAGGGGAGAGGCGACTCGGCCACTTGGCCGAGCGGGTGAGGGTGTTCTTTTGCGTCGGAGCCCGGATACACCCTCACCCGCCGCGCTGGCGCGCGAGTCGCCTCTCCCCTCAAGGGAGAGGGGGTTATCCTAACGCAGTGCTGCGATCCCCAATTTATCATCCTTGGCGCGCGCCTTTACCGATTCCTCGCTGCGGGTCAGCGCCTTGGCGATGGCGCGCAGTGGCATGCCCTTTTTGGCGAGGGTATGGAGCTTTTGAATCTCTTCGCTGGTCCACGCCTGTTTATGGCGTTCGAATTTCTCGCCCATTTCTGCCTCGCAGCCTCTTGCCAATTGCGCCGCTGTCGGCTGCATAGGCCGCCATGACAAGCTTTTATCTCGGGCTGGCGCTGGTGCTGGCCATCACCATCAACAACCGTTTTGCCGCTGTGCGGGCGCTGGGCGTGCTGGTCGCGGCGGTGGCGCTGGGCTTCATGGCCTGGTCGATCGTGCTCGCCAATCTCGACGGCACTTTTGCCCGGGCGCCAGCGGGCAGTGTGCTGCCGTGGTTGCTCAATGGCGAGGCCGTGTTGATCACGCTGGGCGCCCTGTTGCTGCTCTGGACCATCCCGCGCCAGTTGCGCAACGCGGCAGCACTTGTGCCAGTGCGCAGCACCACCACCGCCTATGGCCAGATCACCCGCGGCCTGCATTGGGCGAGCGCAACGCTTATCATCGCGGCCTTCACCATGGGGCAATTCATCGCCGTGCTCGCCACCGACAATCCGGTGCGCGCTGATTTTCGCACCACCCATATGGCCATCGGCGGCGCGATCTTTTTGCTCACCTTTGCCCGCATGTTCGAACGGCTGGTACGCCCGGCGCCACCCAACAAGGGCGTCGCGCACTTCGGGCATTTTCTGCTTTATACTTTGCTCACTGCCATCTGCGTCACTGGCCTGGCGCTGGCGTCGGCACCGGTTGATCTGTTCGGCCTGAAATTGCCCAATCTGCCGGCCGGCGCGCTCGCGGCGCCGCTGCACCGCCTGTTTGCCGGGCTGATCGGGCTCTTGTTCGTCGGGCATCTTTATGCGGCGGTCCGTGCCATTCGTCGCATGGCCCGCTAGAACAAATCACGAATAGAAGCCATATTGAAGCGATGAACATCCAGATTCGCACCAACCTTGCCGAGCCCGATACCGATGGCAATTTCGTGCCGCACCGCCCGGCCCGGCCCGAAAAATCCGAAGGTGGCCAGGCCTTTGTACTCGCCAGTGAATATGTGCCGGCGGGTGACCAGCCCGGCGCCATCACCGAACTCGTTGCCCAGGCCAATGCCGGCGAACGTGACCAGGTGCTGCTCGGCGTTACCGGCTCGGGCAAGACCTTCACCATGGCCAAGGTCATCGAGGCTGTGCAGCGCCCGGCGCTGATTTTGGCGCCCAATAAAATTCTCGCGGCCCAGCTTTATGGCGAATTCAAAAGCTTTTTTCCCAATAATGCCGTCGAATATTTCGTCAGTTACTATGATTATTACCAGCCCGAAGCCTATGTGCCGCGCTCCGATACCTATATCGAAAAAGAAAGCTCGGTAAACGAAGCCATCGACCGGATGCGCCATTCGGCCACCCGCTCGCTGCTCGAACGCGATGATGTCATCATCGTTGCCTCGGTATCGTGCATTTACGGCATCGGCTCGGTTGAAACCTATTCGGCGATGACTTTTTCACTCAAAAAGGGCGAAACCGCCGATAGCCGCGAAATCATCAGGAAGCTGGTGGCGCTGCAATACAAGCGCAACGATGCCGGCTTTGCGCGCGGCAATTTCCGGGTGCGCGGCGACAATCTCGAAGTGTTCCCCTCGCACTATGAAGACAGCGCCTGGCGGATCAGCTTTTTTGGCGATGAAATCGAATCGATCAGCGAATTCGATCCGCTCACCGGCAAGGGCATCGCCAAGCTTGAAACCATCAAGATTTACGCCAATTCACACTATGTAACCCCCGGCCCGACGCTCAAACAGGCGAGCGAAGCCATTCGTTTCGAAATGACCGAACGGCTGAAAGAATTGAATGCGGAGGGCAAATTGCTCGAAGCCCAGCGCCTCGAACAACGCACCAATTTCGATCTCGAAATGATCGCCGCCACCGGTTCCTGCGCCGGCATCGAAAATTACAGTCGCTTCCTCACCGGCCGCCTGCCCGGTGAACCACCGCCGACCCTGTTCGAATATCTGCCCGAAAATTCGCTGCTGTTTATCGATGAAAGCCATGTCACCATCGGGCAAATAGGCGCCATGGCCAAGGGCGATCACCGCCGCAAGCTGACCCTCGCCGAATATGGCTTTCGCTTGCCCAGTTGCATCGATAACCGCCCGCTGCGCTTTGCCGAATGGGAAGCGATGCGCCCGCAAACCGTGTTTGTTTCGGCCACCCCCGGACCATGGGAGATGGACAAGACCGGCGGGGTGTTCGTCGAACAGGTGATCCGGCCTACGGGGCTTGTCGATCCGCCGATCGAGATCAAGCCCGTCGAAGACCAGGTTGAAGACCTGATCGCCGAAGCAAAAAAGGTCGCCGCCGCCGGCTATCGCACCTTGGTCACCACCCTCACCAAGCGCATGGCCGAAGATTTAACCGAGTTTCTCCACGAAGCGGGCTTGCGCGTTCGTTACATGCACAGCGATGTCGAAACGCTGGAGCGCATCGAACTGATCCGCGATCTCAGGCTCGGAGTTTATGACGTGCTCGTGGGCATCAACCTGCTGCGCGAAGGGCTCGATATTCCCGAATGCGGGCTGGTCGCAATCCTCGATGCCGACAAGGAAGGCTTTTTGCGCAGCGAAACCAGCCTCATCCAGACCATCGGCCGCGCCGCCCGCAACGTCGATGGCCGCGTCATCCTCTATGCCGATCGCATCACCGGCAGCATGGAACGCGCCATGCGCGAAACCGACCGGCGCCGCACCCGGCAGGAAGCCTATAATATCGAACATGGCATCACGCCGGCGACGATCAAGCGCGATATTTCCGACGTGCTCGCCGATGTGTCGCAACGCGACGGGCTGATCGTGGAAACCGGCGACGCCGATACGCCGCACATGGTCGGCCATAATCTCAAGGCCTATATCGCCGACCTCGAAGAACAGATGAAACGCGCCGCATCCGACCTGGAATTCGAAACCGCCGCCGCCATCCGCGATCAGATCCGCCGGCTGGAAATGGACGAACTCGGCATCCCCGACGCCGACCGGGTGGCGCCGGTGAAGGGCCGCAGCATGGGCGGTGCGCCGGGCACGCGGACGACACGCTTTGAAAAGATGAAGAAAAAAGCCAATTTCGGGAAAAAGCGCTAGATCAAACACCCCACCCCGGCACGAATTACCTCCGCCACCAGCCCCGGGTCGCGTGGATCGCTCAGTGCCCGGGCGATCTGGGCGACGCTCATCCGCTCGATGCGGCCGCCATCAAGCTTGCTGATCGCATCGAGACGCCGCAATTGCCCCAGGCTGAGCCGGTCCCCCAGCCGGTCGCCCATGCAGCGCGCCTGGGGTGGCGGCACCCCGCGATCGACCAGCGCATTGGCGATGCGACTCGATGGCGTCGCACAGCCCCACAGCAACAGCGGGGCGAGCAGCGCGGCAACGGTAATCGGGCGCATTGAAAATCCTTTTCGGGGCGACAGGGTGCGGCAACACCACTAGTGCGTAACGGCGCCAGTCTGGCTATAGGCTTAATGCATGTTCGATACGCTCGCCAGCCTGTCCAGCCGCTACCCGCTGCTCACCGATGTGACCTGGTGGCAGGGCATCCTTATCGCCCTGCTCGTCGTCGCGATCATGGAAGCCGTGGCGATCATCAGCCACAAATATGTCATGCACGGCTTTTTATGGAGCTTGCACAAAAGCCATCACGAACCGCGCACCGGCCCGTTCGAACGCAACGACTGGTTCGGCGTTGCCGGTGCTGTTCCGTCGATCATCCTGCTGCTCATCGGCACGCATTATGGCCTGCACATGATCACCGCCATCGGCGCTGGCATCACCCTGTACGGCGCCATTTATTTCGGCCTGCATGATGTGCTCGTCCACCGCCGCGTCAAGCATCGCTGGAACCCGCAATTGGGCTATATGAAGCGCGTCGTCCAGGCGCATCGCCTCCACCATGTCGTCGAAACCAAGCATGGCACGGTCAGCTTCGGCTTCATCTGGGCGCCGCCGATCCGCAAATTGAAGGCGCAATTGGAGGCCGATGGCCGCGGCCGCATCCGTGCCAGCGCCAAGATGAAAGCGGAAATGGGCATGATCGACAACGCCGAGCATTGGGCGCGCTGAAAGGGCGCTTACGGCATCGTCCATAGCCCGTCACGCGGCGGCCCCGGCATTGGCCAGCGCGACTTGCGCCGCAGCATTTCATTGAGCGACACCGCCACCGCCGCCAGTTTTTCCGGCTTTGACGTGCTCATCCGGTTTTCCAGCCCGTCGGGCCCGGCATCGCGCACCTTGCGGCCGAT
>JBBQMB010000147.1:0-4943 GCA_038328515.1 Sphingomonadales bacterium | reverse complement strand
GGTGGCATTCTTTGCAACTTTCAGCGATTTTGACGAAGCGCTTGCCATGGTCAACGACAGCAAGTTCGGCTTGCAGGCCGGGGTTTTCACCCGTGATTTGTTCCATATGCTGAAAGCCTGGGACGTGCTCGATGTCGGCGGTGTCGTCATCAACGATGTGCCGAGCTATCGCGTCGACAATATGCCCTATGGCGGGGTCAAGGATTCGGGGCTGGGCCGCGAAGGCGTGCGCTTTGCCATGGAAGACATGACCGAAATCCGCAACCTCGTCATCCGGCGCCGCCCGCAGGATATGTGACACGGGCAGGTGCTTGATCCGCGCCCGCTGGTCGTAACGGCGCTGCTCGAACCCGCCGTACAGGCACGCTTCGAAAGCTGGCGCCGGGCTTATTATCCGGCCGCGCGCAACCGGGTGCCGGCGCATCTGACATTGTTCCGGCAATTGCCGGGGCGCGAACTCGATGCGGTGCGCCGGCGGATAAAGCTGATCTGTGCCGAAGCTGCGCCGCCGGTGGTAACGGTGACCGAAGTGGTGCGGCGCGACGCCGGCGTCGCCTTTCGCGTGCGGTCGCCCGCACTTGTCGATATTTGCGACGAACTGGCGGCGGGCTGGTTCGGGCTGCTTACGCCGCAGGACCGTGCCGGATTTTCCGGGCAGATCACCATCCAGAACAAGGTGACCGCCGCCGAGGCCAAGGCTGCCCAGGTGAAATTGGCGGCAGGCTTCGCCCCCTTTGCCACTCGCGCCGTCGCCATTGCGCTATGGCGCTATTGCGACGGCGCCTGGGAAGCACTTGGCAGCACGGCCTTCCGGGGGCAAAGCTGACGCTTGGCGCGCGCGACGCCATGGGCTAAGACATGCCCCCATGCAGTTTTCCCGTGCGTTCCGCCCCGTTGTTTTCGCGCTGTCAGCCACGCTGGCGCTATCGGCGTGCGCCAACAACAAGGCGAAGAAGGACCAGAGTTACGTCGCCCGCGACGTTGAAACGCTTTACAGTATCGCCAAGGATACGTTGCAAAAGCGCCAGTACAAGATAGCAGCGGCGCAATTTGATGAAGTGGAGCGCCAGCACCCTTATTCGGTGTGGGCGCGCCGTGCCCAGCTGATGAGCGCTTTTTCCTATTATGTTGCAGGCGATTTTTCCGAATCGATCTCGTCGTCGCAGCGATTCTTGTCGCTGCATCCGGGTAGCCGGGAAGCGGCCTATGCCTATTACATGATCGCGATCAGCTATTATGAGCAGATTTCGGGGGTCCAGCGCGACCAACGCATTACCCAGCAGGCGCTCGATGCGCTCAGCGAACTGATCCGGCGTTACCCGAACACCGATTATGCCGCCGATGCGCGGCTGAAAATCGATCTGGCACGCGACCACCTCGCCGGCAAGGAGATGGAGATCGGTCGATTCTATCAGAAACAGGGCTTGTATCTGGCGGCCATCACGCGGTTCCGCAACGAGATCGACAAATATGACACGACCAGCCACACGCCCGAAGCGCTGCATCGGCTTGTCGAATGTTATCTGGCGCTGGGCATTCCCGAAGAAGCCCAAAAGGCTGCTGCGGTTTTGGGCAACAACTACCCCGGCTCGATATGGTATCAACGCAGCTATGCGCTGATCGCCACCAAGATGCCCAAGGCCAAGCCGGCTTCGGCTGCGGGTTGATCGGTTCCTGACGAAAGAAAGGCCCCGTCGCGGGTTACGCGACAGGGCCTGAACAGCTTTATTACCGTTGTTGCAATGGCCGTAGTCAGTCCTTCTTGGACAGGGCATCCTTGATGCCGCCAATGGCATTCTGGACCTTGCCTTCGACCTGATCGGCCTTGCCCTGGGCTTCGAGGCTGGCGTCGCCGACCAGTTTGCCAGCAGCCTCCTTGATTTTGCCGCCGGTGGTTTTCATGGCGCCTTCAACACGATCATCATTCATTGGTTGATCCTTTCGGCTCGTCATGGCCAAGGCTTGAACGAACTTGCCGCCGCGAAGTTGCAACCCTATGCGATGACGTGTGATCACCGCAGATTTTTGGGGTGTTCTTGACCAGTATTTCGAGCGGAGACCTGGCGATGGTCGTGACTTTGGTGACCGCGGCGCTGTGCGGGCTTTTATACGTCTGGCTATCATGGCGGGTGGTGCAAGTGCGCCAATCGGCGAAAGTATCATTGGGCGATGGTGGTGATGGCCGCCTGCTGCAACGCATCCGTGCCCATGCCAATTTTGCCGAATATGTGCCGATCTGCCTCGTATTGATTTTCGCCATCGAAAATTCGCTGGAGGTCAGCCCGCCGGCGCTTTGGGCGGCCGGACTGGGCCTGGTCGCGGTTCGCGGCGCGCACGCCTATGGCATGAGCATCGCGGGCGGCAACCGGTGGCGAGTGATCGGAACCGCCGGCACCTGGACGATCCTTGCCGGGCTCAGCCTTGCCGCATTGCTCGTCGCGGCCAGTTATGCGGTGGCGTAGCGCATCGCGCCGAAAGTCAGCACCGGCCCGCTCCCCCTGCGACGGAGGTCGCATCCGCTCCGGCCCAACCACCCGATACGATACCCTCGTGGGTGGTTGGGCAGGGGGAGCGGGCCGGTGCTGACTGCCGATTTTCGGCGCGATGCTCTAGCGCTTACGCCAGCGCCAGCACCCGGTCGGCGACATAGGCATTGGCCTGGCGTTCGCGGGCAAAGGTCGACATCGGGCCATGGCCGGGACCGAACGCCGTGTCACCGCCCAGCGGCCACAGCCGTGTGGTGATCGATGCAATGAGATCGGCATGGTTGCCGCGCGGAAAATCGGTGCGGCCGATCGAACCCTGGAACAGCACATCGCCGACAATCGCGAGGTTCGACGCGGCGTGGTGGAAAACCACATGGCCCGGCGTGTGGCCGGGGCAATGGTAGACATCGAAAGTCAGTTCTCCCACCGTCACGGTGTCGCCCTGAAACAGCCAACGGTCGGGCGTAAAGGCGGTAGCGCCATCGATGCCATATTGCGCGCCGGTAGCAGGGGCCTGGTCGATCCAGAATTTGTCATCGGGGTGCGGGCCTTCGATCGGCACGCCCAGCCGTTCGGCGAGGACGCCCGCCAGCCCGCAATGATCGATATGGCCATGGGTGATGAGCAGTTTTTCGATGGTAACGCCATGTTGCCGGGCTATCGCCACAAGCTTGTCGATGTCGCCGCCGGGATCGGTGAAGGCACCCCGCATGGTTTTTGTGCACCATATCAGCGTGCAATTTTGTTGGAGCGCGGTGACCGGGATGATGACTGCCTGCAACGGCGAGGGCGTGTTGGCGTTCATGGTCACCATGTGGCGGCAGCGGCGCTGTTACGCAAGAGGCAGACGCGGCGCCGCGGCAATCGGCGCGAAACAGGACAGGGCGTGCAGCAACGACGTCGCAGCGCGCGGTCCCTGTAGAAATAGCCCATTGCACTTGGCGGCGAAGCGAGAGAAATTGGGCAGGCATATTCTTGCTGCCACGGAGCGACCTGCCATGACCACCCGCTTTATTGTTGCCTTTGCTGTTGTTGTCATGGCGGTGCCGGTTATCGCCCAGCCGGCGGGGCCGATTGCCACGCGCCAGGCCATGATGAAGCAGAATGGCCGCGACACGGGCGCGGGGGCCAAGATGTTGAAGGGGGAGGTGGCCTTTGATCCCGCATCGGCCGCTGCGATTTTCAAGAACATGAACGACGTCGCCAAAAAATTCGGCAGCCAGTTCCCCAAGGGCAGCGAAACCGGTGGCGACACCGAAGCCGCGCCCGCCATCTGGGCCAAGCCTGCCGATTTCAAAGCGGCGGTGATGAAGTTTGAAGCTGATACCGGCGCCGCATTTGCCGCCAAGCCAGCAACGCTTGATGCCTTCAAGGCGCAGTTCATTGCCGTGACAGGCAATTGCAAGAGCTGCCATGAAAGCTTTCGCATCAAGAAAAATTGATCGTCATGCGGCGCGCACTGGCTGGCGTCCTGGCGCTGCTGCTGTTGGGGGGTGGCCTGTTCTGGGGTTTGACCATCCCGCAGCGACTGCCGCCCGATCGGATCGGCAGCCTTGCCAGCGCTGATGCCACCCGCGGCGCGCGGATTTTCTGGGCCGGTGGCTGTGCCTCCTGCCATGCCGGCGCGGCGTCCAAGGGGGATGACCGGCTGCGGCTGGGGGGTGGCGCGGCGCTGGTGACGCCGTTTGGCAGTTTTTATCCGCCGAATATCTCGTCCGACCCAAAGCACGGCATCGGTGGCTGGTCGCTGGCTGATTTTGCCAATGCCATGCAGCAGGGGGTCGATCCCGAGGGTCGGCATCTTTATCCGGCGTTCCCCTATGGGTCGTATCGGCGGATGACCAGGAATGATGTTGCGGACCTGTACGCCTATTTACGGACGCTGCCGGCGGTGGCGGGAGATGCGCCGGACAATGATTTGCGTTTTCCCTTCACGCTGCGCCGCGGCATCGGGCTGTGGAAACTGGCGTTTCTGCGCTCTGACGGCCCGGTGATAGCGCTGCCGCCGGCGGCGACTCCGGCGGCAGCGCTGGCAGCAGGGGCCGGACAATATCTGGTCGAAGGGCCGGGGCATTGCGGCGAATGCCATAGCCCGCGCACGTTGGGCGGCGCTGGCGGGCTTGATGTATCGCGCTGGCTTGCGGGCGCGCCGAGCGCCGAGGGTAAAGGCAAGGTGCCCAATATAACCCCGGGAAAATCCGGCATTGGCGGCTGGTCGGCGGCCGAAATCGCCGAATATCTGGCGACCGGATTCACCCCGGATTATGATTCGGTTGGCGGATCAATGGTCGAGGTGCAGGCCAATATGGCAAAACTGACGCCTGAAGACCGGGAAGCGATTGCGGCCTATCTCAAGACGATACCGGCTGTGACCAAGCAATTGTAGCAATAATCCCGATTGCCAATATGGTTTTCAAGGAATTGTTCTGCCGTTTGACATCGCCGGATAAATTGCCG
>JBBQMB010000146.1:0-5110 GCA_038328515.1 Sphingomonadales bacterium | reverse complement strand
GCCAGCGTGCAGATCGCCATGCCCGAACCTTCGGTGTTCGTGCGCGACAAGGTGCCCGCCAGCGCATCCGTGTTTGTCACACTGGCGCCGGGCCGCACGCTGGGCGAGGCGCAGGTGCGCGCGATCGTCTGGCTGGTCAGTTCATCGGTGGCCGGGCTCGCGGCCGACAAGGTGAGTGTCGTCGATCAATCGGGGGCGTTGCTGTCATCGGGTGGCAGCGCCGTCGAAGCCGCGCAACTTGGCTATCAGGGCAAGGTCGAGGCGATGGTGCGCGAGCGCCTTGTCAAGCTGCTCACGCCGCTGATCGGGCTTGGCCGCTTTACCGCCGAAGTTGCCGCCGATGTCGATTACAGCGAAAACGAAGCCACCTCGGAACGCTATGCCCCCGATGGCTCGGTCTTGCGCAGCGAAAGCGCCAGCCGCTCGAATGATCTCGGCCAGGTACCGGCACGCGGCGTGCCAGGCGCCCTGTCGAACACCGCGCCGGCCGCCGCGCAATTGACCGGCACACCACCGGCGGGGGCCCCGCCCGTGGCCACCGCGCCGCCGCTGGTGACCAACGAAACCACCAATCGCGCCTGGGAGATCGGCCGCGACATTTCGGTCACCCGGGCCGGCGCCCCCCGCTTGCGGCGGCTGTCGGTCGCGGTTGTCATCGACAAAACGGCGCTGGCCAAGGCCACCCCGCAGGATATTGCCGCCATCACCCGCATCGTGCGCGGCGCCATCGGCTATGATGCGGCACGCGGTGACCAGGTCGAGGTGCAATTGCGCGGATTTGCGCCGCCGCCGGCTGAACCCGTCCTGCCATGGTTCCGCGCGCCGGCAGTGACGGATAACGCACCCTATATTGCCATTGCCATTCTGGTTGCCGGCGGCGGCATCGCGCTGCTGTTGCTGCGCCGGCGCAAGACCGCAGCAGCCAGCGCGAATGTCGCTGCCGCAAGCGGCGCCGGCACGGCAATCGCCGGCGGTGACGGGCCAGTGACCATTCCGGACGGGCTGGCACCCTTGATCGATGGCGGCTTGCTGACGCCGGCTGGCGCGATGCAGCTGGTGGATTACAGCGCCAAGCTGGGCACCACGCGCGGCCTGGTGAACGACGATGCCGATCGTGCCACGGCGGTGGCGCGCCAGATGCTCGCCGCAACATGACCGCAATCAGCGCCGCTGCCCTTACCGGCGCGCAGAAATGCGCTATCCTGATCCTGCTGCTCGAAGAAGCCCAGGCTGCCGAATTGTTGCGCCGCATGGCTGCCGATGAAGTCCGCGCCGTTGGCGAAGCGATGCTGTCGGTCGCTGAAATCGAACCGGCTGCCATCGATGCCGTGCTCGATGAATTCATCGAACGCAGCCGCGGTGTTTCAGCGCTCGATAGCCAGGGTCGGCAGTTGCGTGCTGTCCTGTCCCGCGCGCTGGGGGCACCGCGCGCCGAGCGCGTCATCGATCATCTCGGGCCGCCGGCATCAGCGCGACGCTTCGCCGGGCTCGATTGGCTCGATGTGGCGACGATTGCCAAATTGCTGGGCGACGAACATCCCCAGGCGATCACGGTGGTGCTGGCGCATCTCCCCGAAGCAACCGCTGCCAAGGTGCTTGATTCTTTTCCCGAAGCGCTCCAGTCCGATCTGGTGCTGCGGCTGGCGACGCTCAAGCCAGTGGCACCGGCGATCATCACCAGCCTTGAGGCCGATCTCGAGGCCAAGCTGGTGGCGGTGGACCAGCCCGCCAATGCCGCAGCGCTGGCCGGCACCGATTTCACCGCGCGGCTGATAAAGCTTTCAACCAACAAATCGGCCCTGCTGTCGGCGCTGGCGGTGGTTGACGAAGCGCTGGCCGCCGAAATTGCCGCGCAGCAGTTCGTTTTTGCCGATCTGAAGGCGCTTTCCACCAAGGATATGCAACTGGTGCTGCGCGAGGCCGATCCGCAGGGTCTGGCGATTGCCATGAAGGGCGCCGACGACGAGCTGCGCGACCAGATTTTCGCCGCCATGTCGAGCCGGGCGGCATCGCAATTGCAGGACGAACTGGCCGAACGTGGCCCGATGAAGCGCGCCGAAGTCGATGCCGCCCAGGCCGAAATCTGTGCGCTCGTGCGGCGGCTGGGCGATAGCGGCGCGGTGATGATGCCGGGCGCGGCGGGTGCCTATGTCTGACGTGCTGCTCCGCCCCGCGTCCGGGCTGGCCGGGCTGCTCGGTGCGCTGCAACCGCGTGTCGAAGCGCCGTTGCCGCCGCCCGATCTCGATGCGATCCGCGCCGAGGCGCATGCCGCTGGCGTTGCGCACGGGCTTGACGAAGCGACGACACGCGAACGCGCGGCGCTGGCACCGCTGCGCGCCCAATTGGCGGCGGCGGTCGCGGCGCTGGCGGCGGCGGCGGTGATCGATGCCGAACGCGTCGCGCCGCTGCTTGTCGAGATCGTGCGGCAACTGGCCGAGGCTGTGCTGATGGCGCAATTGCAGCATGATCCGGCGGTGTTGCGAGCGCTGGCCGATGCGGCGCTGGCGGCGGTGCTGCCCGGCCAGCCGGCGGTGTTGACGGCGCACCCCGATACGCTGGCGGCGATCGCGCCCCATCTGCCGCTTGGCGCAGGTTTGGCCACCGCCACCGATACCGCGTTTGCAGCGGATCGCATCGCGGTCAGCGGCGCTGATTTCATCATCGATACCAGCCTGACAGCGCGGCTTGCCGACATATTGGGAGAACGCGGATGAGCGTAACCGAAGCGCTGGCGGCCGAACTGTCGCGCTTTGCCGTCGCGGCGTTGCCGGTGCGCCGCGCCGGGCGGGTCGCGGGGTTCGATGGCACCACCATCACCGCGATCGGTGTCGATGCCCAAGTCGGTGCGCGGGCGCGGATTGGCCCGGCGGCCCAGCCAGCCGAAGTCATCGGCTTTAATCAGGGCCGCGCCTTGTTGATGGGCCTGTCGCCGCTCGCTGGCATCATGCCCGGCATGGCGGTCGAAACCGCGGGCGTCGATGCAGCGGTGGCGGTCGGGCCGGGGCTGCTCGGCCGGGTCATCGATGGGCTCGGCCGACCGCTCGATGGGCGCGGGCCGCTTCGTGACGTAGCGCAGCGCCAGCCCCTTGCGGGTGAAAGCCTGGCACCGGCGGCACGGGCGCGGGTGACGCAAGCGCTCGCCTGCGGGGTGCGCGCCATCGATGGCCTGCTGACCCTTGGGGTCGGGCAACGTGTCGGCATCATGGCGGGCACCGGGGTTGGCAAATCGGTGCTGCTCGGCCAGATGGCGCGCTGGGCAGCGGCCGATGTCGTGGTCATGGCGTTGATCGGCGAACGCGGCCGCGAGATCAGCGATTTCATCGAAACCGAACTGTCGGGCGATGCGCGGACTCGCACCATCACACTGGCCGTGCCAGCGGGGGATGCGCCGTTGCTGAGGGTGCGCGGCGCGCAGCGGGCCTTTGCCATTGCCGAAGGTTTTCGCTGCCAGGGGGCGCAAGTCCTGCTCATTCTCGATAGCCTGTCGCGGGTTGTCCATGGCGCGCGCGAAGTGGCGCTGGCACGCGGCGAAAGCGGCGGCGCGCGGGGTTATCCGCCCTCGGCGCTGGCGCTGGTTGCCCAGCTTGCCGAACGCGCCGGCGGGGAACGCGCCAGTGGCGGGGCCATCACCTGCATCGCGACAGTGCTGTCCGAAGGCGATAGCGGCAGTGACCCTGTGGTCGATGCGGCGCGCGGCGTCATGGACGGGCACATATTGCTCAGCCGCAAACTGGCCGGCGCCGGCATTTTTCCGGCCATCGACCTTGCCGCCTCGGCGAGCCGGGTGATGGTCGATGTCTGCGAGCCGCAGCATCTGGCAGCGGCTTCGCGCTTCCGTCGCCTGTCGGCGTTGATCGAGGACAATCGCGACCTTGTGCTGATGGGGGCCTATGCACCGGGCAGCGATGCCGATCTTGATGCCGCGCTGGCGCTGGCACCGCGATTGGAGGCCTATCGCGTTCAGCCCCGCGGCACCTATGCCGATTTTGCCGTGTCGCGGCGCGCCTTGACCGATCTGGTGCCGGCATGAACCCCGATGCCACGCTCGATCGCCTGATCCGGGTGCGCGAAGTCCGGGCGCGGCTGGCGCTGGCGGCGCTGGGCCGGGTCGAAAGCCGCCGCCGCTCGGAAGCCGCGCTCGATGGCCGGGTGCAGGCGCTGCTGGCCGGCAGCGGCAGCAATATCGGCCGGGTCGATGCCAATGCCGCCAATGCCCGCGCCGCTGCCGATGCCATGCTGGGCCGGCTGGCCGATGATGTGGCGCGGCGGCTGGCGGTGACCGGCGGCGAACAACAGCAACTGGCGGACGCGCTGGCCCGCGCCCGGGCCGCCGTCGATGCAGCCGTGAACCGCCGCGCCGATCGCCGCGCCGACCGCCGCGCCGACTGGGAGACTGGCCATGATTGACGCGCTGCCGACCCCCGCCGCCCTGCCAGGCGTGCTGACAGGCTTGCTGACGGAGCCGGTGGCAGGCGATGCCGCGCCCGGGTTTGCGGCGCTGTTCGCAGCGGAACTGCCCGCCAGCGCGGTGGTAACGTTGGCTTTGCCCGCAAAATCACGCCGCGAAACCCCGCTCGCGCTGGTGCCGGGGGCGGGTCGGCAGTTGCTTTTGGGGCAAGTCATGCAACCGCCCGTCGCTGTATCGGCAAGGCCCATACTCCCGCCAGCGGTTCAGCTCGGCCTTGCGATAACCGGGCGGCTGCCAGCGCCGGTCTCGGTGACCCCGGTGAAACACGGCCCGGTGGCGGGCGCACCGGACCCCGACAATGCCAGCACCGCAGCGCCGCCCGTCATTATCCCGGACATACCGGCCACCGGGCCGCTACAGCGGCAGTTGGTGACCGATGATTTGCCACCGGTTCCGCCCACCGATGGCGAAGCATCTGCCGGTCAGGCCCTGCACTTTACGGCGCCATTGGCCGCGCGAAACCCCTTGCTGCCGGTGCAATTGCGCCGCTTCGCACCCGCCATGTTGCGGCCACTGATGGCCGTGATGCCAGTGCAAACGGCGATAAATGCGCCAATTAGCCCCGAACCTGTGCTGCCGCCCGCCCCAGCCCCGCAACCAGCGCCGGCCACGCCGCCGCCAGCGATGCCCACCACGGCACC
>JBBQMB010000145.1:0-5158 GCA_038328515.1 Sphingomonadales bacterium | reverse complement strand
GCGGCGCCGAACCGGGCCACCTGAGCGCTGCAGCCGCCAGTGGCGCGGCGGCTTCACAGGCCGATCAGCGGCAATGGCGAGCCCGAGTTCAGCGCCGCGCGCCACCAGCGCCGTCGTTGGCCAGCGCGCCACCAGCGCCGTCAGGCCGGCAAGATCGGTTGCTGCGTCATCTTCCACCAACGCCGGCAGCAAGCCCCAGTCATCGCCGCGCGCCAGGTTGATCGCGATGCGGCCATCGGCGGTATCGAGAAGATGGCAACTGCCGTTCGCCGAGGTGCGGCCGTGCCGGGTGAGGCCCATCAGCCGCGCGCGTTCACCGAGCAACAGCGCGCCATTTTGCGGCAGTTCGGCGGCAGGCTCCAGCTGTTGCAGCGCCAGCAGCGCGCCATCCGCAGCGCTGGCCAGCGCCCATGGACAGACCAGACCCGGCCCATCGGCAAGGCCGCTGACATCGAGCAACCCGGCCCGCCGCCACGCCAGCGCCGGCGCATCGGCTGGACCATGCGCCCCCGGCACCAACCGTGCGGCATAGGCACTGGCGCGTAATTCCGGGTCTGGGGCCTCAGGCCCCCGGTATTTCATCGGCTCAAATCCGCCCGCACCACCCGGCGGAGCAGCTTGCCGGTCTCGTTATACGGCAGCGCCTCGACAAAGCGCACCAGCGACGGCACCCGGCTTGACCGCAATTTTGCGCGCACCAGTGCCTGTAATTCGGTGATGGTGACGGTGGCGCCCGCCGCCAGCACGACGGCAGCGCCGACGGTTTCGCCCCATTGGTCATCGGGCACGGCCACGACCGCGACATCGGTGACTTGCGGGTGTGCCAAAAGCACCGCCTCGATCTCGCCGGGCGAGATGTTTTCACCGCCGCGCACGATCACATCATCGGCACGGCCATCGAGATAGAGATAGCCGTCGCTGTCGATCCAGCCGCGGTCGCGGGTCGGGAACCAGCCGCCGGCATCGAGCAGGCTGCCCAGCCCCTGATATTCGCCGGCAACCTGGTCGCCGCGCACGAACACCAGCCCGGCGATGCCGCTGCCGACGGGCTGGCCAGCATCGTCGCGAATTTCGATTTCAACCGTGGGAAGCGCCCGCCCGACCGAGCCAAGCCGGGCGCGCACGGCCGGATCGGCGGCGGCGCGCGCGGCGCGGTGGTCATCGGGGCCGAGCAGGGCGATGGTGCTACTGGTTTCGGTCAGGCCATAGGCGTTGGTGAAATCGACATGGGGGAACAGGTCCATGGCGCGTTGTGCCACCGCCAGCGGCATGCGGCCGCCACCATAAGCCAGCGCGCGCAGGCTCGGCAGCACCGGCGGCGCGTCGCCAAGATGTTCGGTGATGCGCTGGAGCATGGTCGGCACCAGAAAGGCATTCGACACGCCGTGCCGCGCCACCAGCGCCAGCCATTCACCCGGATCGAACGCCGGCAGCTGCACCATCCGCCGCCCGGCATAAACCGAACTGAGCACCGCCGAAATGCCGGCGACATGATAGGGCGGCACGGTGACGATGGTCGCATCGCCTTCATCCGCGCCCATGAAATCGACCGTGCCAAGGATATAGGCCATCAGATTATCGTGGCGCAAAATCGCTGCCTTGGGTTCGCCCGTGGTGCCGCTGGTGAACAGTTCGACAGCGATGCCGCGTTCCTCGTCTGGCGCGTCGCCGGCACGTTCGGGACCATCGGCGATCAAATCCGCAAGGCCCATCACGGTGATGCCATCGGCGGTTATCGCATCATCGGTGACCAGCAAGGCGCCCGGAATCCGCGCCAGCAAGGCGGCAATTTCCGCCCCGGTCAGGCGATAATTGATCGGCACATAGGGCACACCCGCCAGCGCCGCCGCGAACAAGGCCACCGGCGCCGCCGGCGCATTGACCGCCAGATAGGCGAGGCGTGTCGCGCCCGCGGCCTCAACCCGCGCCGCCGCGCGCCGCGCCGCCGCCAGCAATTCGGCAAAGCTGATATCGGTATCACCATGGCTGATGGCGATGCGGTCGCCCATCGCATCGGCAGCCATTTCGAGAAGCGTGAACAGGTTCACCGCATCAGTCCGACGACGGCAGTGCCTTGGCGGCCTTTATCCCCAGCACCACGCCATCGACACTGATCGACCCGGCGCCGCCCCTGGTGCACAAAAACTCCATGGTTTCGGCTTCGTCGGTATAGCGTTTGCCTGTCTGGATGCCGCCGGCCAGCGCCGGATCGATGGCGGTGCGTTCCGCGCCAGCGTTGGCAGCGGCGACAGGCGCGCCGCCAATCCCGAGCATGATCGGCACCGCCGGCACGCGCAGCACCAGGATCTGGCCGTCGCATACCGTGCTGGCAAGCTTGGCGCCGGCCTTGTATTGGGTGGTCATCAATCAATCTCCGGATGAAAATTCAGCCAATCGGCCAGCCGCCGATACAGGCGCCCGGCATTGGCCACGACAAAAATATGGTGCCCCGATTGGCGAACGACATGCAAGGCAAGGTCGGGGCAGGCAATCGCCGCTGCGGGCAACAGATGCGGCGGCCCGGTCATGTCACGATCCCCTGCCGCCATGAAGACCGGCACCGTCACCCGCGCCAGTTCGGCGGCAACATTGCCCGGCGCCATCGCCTGCATCGCCACCGCCGCCACGACATGGTCGTGCACCGCGCGCATCGCCAATGCCGCCGGCGTATCGCGCCGGTCGGGCTGCGGCGGCAGATAGGGCGCGCCGAATTGTTCGGCGGCGATGGCGGGCAGATTGGCGTGTAAATCGTCGAGGTCAGCAGCCCGTTGGGCAACGCCCGGCTTGAAATAGCCTGGCAGCCCGGCGGTGCCGAAGCACAACAGCACCAGCGCATCGAAATCGCCGAACGCATCCTGCTGCAGCGTTGCGAGCATCGCCCCGGCGCTGTGCCCGACGCCGACCACCGCCAGCCCGGCAAAATCGCGCCGCACCCGCGCCAGCACGGCGTGGAGCGCTGCGGCCATCACGGCGCCGGTAAGCGCATAGCCAGCAACCGGCCGCGTCGATTCCCCCACGCCCGGCGGATCGACCAGCACGACAACATGCCCCGCCGCTTGCATGGCAGCAGCAAAGCTGAACCCCGGCATGGCGAAATAGCCACGATTGACACCGCCACCGGGCACACAGAACAACAGCCGGGTCGCCGGGGTCAGCGCCGCCGGCTCCAGCACGTCATAGGCAATGTCGCCGGCAAAGGCGGTGCCGACGGTCACGGCAAGCTGCATCACCGCCCGATGATCGCGCCCGCGACACCCGAGCACATGAACACCGTCTCGACATTCTTGACCTGGTTCGCCGCCGTGCCGCGCAACTGGCGCACGCCTTCGGTGATGTTGTTCATGCCGTGGATATAGGCCTCGCCGATCAACCCGCCATTGGGGCTGAGCGGCGTCTTGCCATCAAGGTTCATATGGCCATCGGCGACATAATTCTTGCCCTCGCCGGGGCCGCAAAAGCCGAACGCTTCCAACTGGCGCAGCACCTGGGGGGTGAAATTGTCATAAATCATCGCGACATTGGTCTGCGCCGGTGAAATGCCCGCCGCCGCCGTCAGCCGTTCCTTGACGCGCACGCTGTTGGCAAGTTCGGCCAGATCGCCCTCATAGAAATCCGAAATGATCTCGTGGTTGAACAAAAACGCATATTCCGCCCCCAGCAACCGCGCCGGCACCTGTTTCAAATCGCGCGCCCGGTCGCGCCGCGTCACGATGATCGCCACGCCGCCATCCGATTCCTGGCAGCAATCGAGCAATTTCAGATGCGGCGGCACGATCCAGCGCGACGCCTGATGCTCCGCCAGCGTGATCGGCTTGCCATAAAACCACGCCGCCGGGTTGGTCGCGGCATTTGCACGGAACAGCACCGATAGCCGCCCCAAGTCTTCCGACGTGACGCCATAGCGTTCGAGATAAGGTGTCGCCGAAAGCGCCTCCCACGCCGCCGGGGTCTGGGCGCCATAGGGCATGCACCATTCCATGAAAGTACTGCTCATGCCCTTGGGGTTGACCATCGTGTGCGGCTGGCCAAAACGATATTGCGAGCGCTCGTTCATCGCCCGCCAGATTACCATGACGTCGCACAGCCCCGATTCGACCGCCTTTTTGGCGTGAACCAGGGTGGTCACCGATCCGGCCCCGCCCTGCGGCGTGCGCATCGAATATCGCATTTCGGGGGTGCCGAGGTTGCGCATCAGGTCGACCTCGTCGCTGTTGTCGAGATCGAACGTCAGCGCCCCGTCGATGTCCCTGGGGCTCAAACCGGCATCGGCACACGCCGCCAGAATCGCTTCGGCGCAAAGCTGCTGCTCCGACCGACCCGATTCCCTTGAAAACTCGGTCTGGCCGATGCCGACGATGCAGGCTTCGTTACCGGGGTTCATGACGCTGTCTCCACGGGCACGAAAATCGGCACCTGATGGCCACCCTTGGTGCGGGCAAATGCCACCTCGACCGCCAGACCGTTCTTCATCGCGCGCGGGTCGATGCCCTCGATACTGGTCACAAAGCGCAGCCCTTCCTCGACCTCGACCAGCGCGACGATCGGCGGCGCATCAAAGCCATGCGCCGGCGGGTGCACGGGCATGATCCAGCTCATCACCACGCCGCGACCCGACAGATCATGGGTATGTTTTTCAAGGCTCAGGCATTTGGGGCACACCGGCCGTGGCGGATGCCAAAGCGTCTGGCAGCCGCCACACTGCTGCGCCACAAAGCGCCCTTCATCGGCAGCGGCCCAGAAAAACGCCGTGTCGACGGTCAGCACCGGGTCGGGGCGGTGGGGGTTGGCGGACGAAACTCGGGTCATAAATGCTCCATCGGTGCCCCTCTCCCGCTTGCGGGAGAGGCGACTCGCCATCTTTGGCGAGCGGGTGAGGGTGTTCTTTCGCGTCGAAGCGGGGGCACACCCTCACCCGGCGCGCTGAAGCGCGTCTCGCCTCTCCCGCAAGCTGGAGAGCTAGCAAGAAAACTCACTGCCACGGCGATTTCAACGTCTGCTGCGATTTGCGCGGCGGTTCCGACATCACCGCGCCTTCGCCCGCCAGCGCGTCGATGCCGTCTTCATCAAAACCCAGTTCGCGAAGCAGTTCGTCGGTCGAATCCCCGACCAGCAGCGGCGGCCGCTGGATAACGCCGGGGTTGGCCGAAAGCTGGAACGT
>JBBQMB010000144.1:0-5364 GCA_038328515.1 Sphingomonadales bacterium | reverse complement strand
GATCGATGACGCCGGCGAGAACCAGGTTTTCGTAAACGTCGGTCTGCGCGTTGAAGCCGATGCGATCAAGGGCCGGGTCGAACAGATCCGCGCGCAGATCGAAATCACCACCAGCGACTATGACAAGGAAAAGCTCCAGGAGCGTCTTGCCAAGCTCGCCGGCGGTGTGGCCGTTCTCAAGGTCGGTGGCTCGACCGAAGTCGAAGTCAAGGAGCGCAAGGATCGCGTTGACGATGCCCTGCACGCCACCCGCGCCGCTGTCGAAGAAGGCATCGTCCCGGGCGGTGGTACGGCCTTGCTGTACGCAACCAAGGCACTCGAAGGCCTGAAGGGCGCCAACGACGACCAGACCCGCGGTGTGGACATCGTCCGCCGTGCGCTGTTCGCTCCGGTGCGTCAGATCGCTGCCAACGCCGGCCATGATGGCGCCGTTGTCTCGGGCAAGCTGCTCGAAGGCAATGACGACAAGATCGGCTTCAACGCGCAGACCGATGTGTATGAAAACCTCGTTCTCGCCGGCGTCATCGATCCGACCAAGGTGGTTCGTACTGCCTTGCAGGATGCAGCCTCGGTCGCATCGTTGCTGATCACGACGGAAGCCGCGATCACCGAAATGCCCGCTGACGACAAGGGCGGCGGCGGCATGCCCGGCGGCGGCATGGGCGGCATGGGCGGCATGGATTTTTAAATCCAGCCAACTGGCGCTTTGCAAAAAGAGGGGCTGTCGCGCAAGCGGCGGCCCTTTTTGCTTGGGGGGCAGACGCTAGCGAATTTGTCATCCCGGGCTTGACCAGGGATCCGGTTTTTTGCGCGCCTGAAAAACTGGGTCCCGGGTCAAGCCCGGGATGACAGGGGGCTAGGGCGCTTTGGCCGGCGGCTTGGCGCCCGCATCGGCCATGGCGGCATCGACATCGGCGACAGCCTTGGCGGTCAACCGGCCTTCATCGGCGGTGGCGCGGGCGTCGGGATCTGCCGTGCAGGCAGCAAGCGCGAACAGCAGCAGGGGGACAAGACGGCGCATCGGTGCAGCATAGCGCAGCCTTGCCGTGCGGGAAAGCCGCGCGCATGATGGCGCGATGGGCATATACAGCGAACGCATTTTCCCCTGGCTTCTCGACAAGGTGCTTGGTCATCCGCGCATCGAGGCGCGGCGCGCGGCGCTGGTCGGGCAGGCGGCGGGTGACGTGCTCGAAATCGGCTTTGGCAGCGGCGCGACGCTGCCTTTTTATGATCCGGCCAAAGTGACCAGCCTGACGGTTGTCGAGCCGTCCGAGGGCATGAACCGGCGCGCCGCGGCCCGGTTGGCGGCAAGCCCTGTCGCGGTGACATCGGTGCCGGGGGCAGGCGAGCGCTTGCCCTTTGCCGAAGCGCGTTTCGATACAGTCGTGACCTGCCTGACCCTGTGCAGCGTGACCGATGTGCCGCAGGTGCTGGCCGAAATCCGCCGCGTGCTCAAACCCGGCGGGCAGTTTTTGTTTCTGGAGCATGTCCTGAGCGAGGATGCCGGGGTGCGGCGCTGGCAGGGGCGGCTCAATCCGGTGCAGAAAGTCGTCGGGGTGGGTTGCAATCTCAACCGCGACAGCGCGGCGATGGTCCGCGCCGCCGGGTTCGCGCTGCCGCCGGTCCGCCAGGAGCTCGAGCCGGCCTTTGGTGCGATGGCGCGGTTGACCCCGCTTATTGCGGGGGCAGCGGTGTCGCTGGAATAGCCGGTGGCGGTGCCGGATTGTCGGCATCATCGGCGACATAATCGTCGGGCACATAAGGCGGGTTGCCATCCCAGATCTGATTGCGGCGGCTTTGCAGATAGGCGGATTTGACCAGCGTATATTCATCGAGGCTGCCAGCGAGGATGGCGTCGCCGCCCTGCTCGCGGAGGCGATCACGCAGATTGACGAGGCGCAGCGAGATTTGCCCGGCGCGTAACGGGATGCTCGGGCTGAGCGTGGCGTTGCGGATGAAATCGGACGGCTGGACGACAAAATCGAAACCAAGCCCGAAACTGTCGCGCAAGGTCGAGGGACCGAGGAACGGCAGCATGACATAGGGGCCGGATTTGATCCCCCAGGTGGCGAAGGTCTGGCCCCAATCTTCGGATTCTTCGGGGCGGCCGAGCTCGGTGGCATTATCGGCCAGCCCGCCGACGCCCAGCGTGGCGTTGATCAGCAAGCGATCGACCGAGCGAAAGGCTTGCGAAATCTTGCCCTGCAGCAGGGCATTGATGAAATTCAGCGGCTCGCCATAGCTGTTGTAAACATTGGTGATGCCATGGCGCGCTGCCGTTGGCACGACGGTGCGATAGGCGTTGGCGGCGGGTTTCAGGCCATATTTGTCGATCCGTTTGTTGAAGGCGTAAATTTTGCGGTTCGACGCTTCCCAGCGATCAGCCTCGGCAACTTCGAGCCCGCCAGCGCGCGGCGTAGCGCACCCGGCGAGCGGCAAGGCAACAAGGATGAGGCAGGCGAGCCGCTGGCCCGCAGCAATGCCCCGAAAATCAACACGCATGGCAACCCTTCTTTGAAGGGTTTGCGTCGCACACCGGCGCGGTGGCGGCAAGCGGCAATCGCGGCAGCAGCGCTGGCTGCGGCTGGTCATCGCCATTGATCACTGCCGCCCGCTTGACACATATAAAGATATCTTTATGTCATTTTGAACATGGACGTTCTGTTGACCATTTTTCGCGGCCTGGCCGACCCGAGCCGGGTCCGTATTCTGCTGCTTGTGCGCCACATGGAGCTTTCGGTAGGCGAATTGGCCGTCGTGCTTGGCCAGAGCCAGCCGCGCGTTTCGCGCCACATCCGCATTCTTGCCGATGCCGGGCTGGTGCGCCGCGCCAAGGAAGGCGCCTGGGTTTTCGTGCGGCTCGGTGATGCAGCGTTGACCGCGCCGGTGCTCGAAGCGATCGATGCGCTCGATCCGCTGGCCGGCGTTGCCGATCAGGCGCTGCTCGCCGCCGTGCGGGCGGAACGCGCCGCAGCGGCGGATGCGTGGTTTGCCGCCCATGCCGAAGACTGGGACCGGGAACGCGCGCTGCATATTGCCGAATCCGCGGTCGAGGCAGCGATTGTCGCGGTGTTGTTGCCCGATGCCGGTGCGTCGCTCGGGCGGCTGGTCGATGTCGGCACCGGCACCGGGCGAATGATCGAATTGCTTGGCCATCATGCCGATACGGTTCTGGGCATCGATCGCAGCCCTGAAATGTTGCGGCTGGCGCGGGGACGGATCGAAGCCAGCGGGCTGCCGCAGGCGCAAGTGCGGCGCGGCGACATGTATGCGCTGCCCGGTGCCGATGGCAGCGTCGATACGCTGGTGCTGCATCAGGTGCTGCATTTTGCCGATGATCCGGCGGCGGTGGTACACGAGGTTGCTCGGCTGCTGGCCCCTGGCGGCCGCTTGCTGATTGTCGATTTCATGCCCCACCGACGCGAGGAATTGCGCGAACGCCAGCGCCATGTCCGGCTGGGGTTCAGCGATAGCCAGATCATCGACTGGCTGGTTGGCGCCGGTTTGTCGGGCCAGGTTGCGCTGCAATTGCCGCCACCGGCCAGCGATGATGACCGGGCGCTGGGCGTTGCCCTGTGGCTGGGAACGCGCGGCGAGCACAGCGAACGAGAGGTTGCGTGATCATGGCTACTCCCTTCCACGACCAGGCGCCGCGCCAATCGCTTTATGCGGATCTGCCGGGCGATGTTGCGATCAGCTTTGAGTTTTTCCCGCCCAAATCCGAAGCCATGGAAAAGACACTTTGGGAATCGGTGGAGACGTTGACGCCGCTCGCCCCGCGTTTCGTGTCGGTGACCTATGGCGCCGGCGGATCGACGCGCGAACGCACCCATGCCACCGTGGCGCGGATCGTGCGCGATACGCCGATACCGGCGGCGGCGCACCTCACCTGTGTCAACGCCAGCCGCGATGAAATCGACGTCATTGCCGATGCGTATTGGCAGGCGGGGGTTCGCCATATCGTTGCGCTGCGCGGTGATCCGCCGGTCGTTGGCGGGCGGTTCGAAGCGCGGCCCGATGGCTATGCCAGCGCGGCAGCGCTCGTTGCCGGGTTGAAGCGGCTGCATGATTTTGAAATTTCGGTCAGCGCCTATCCCGAAGTCCATCCCGAAGCCGCCAGCCTGAGCGCCGATCTTGATGCCTTCAAGGCCAAGCTCGATGCCGGCGCGACGCGCGCCATCACGCAGTTTTTTTTCGAACCCGATACGTTCTTCCGGTTCCGCGATCAGGTGGCGGCGGCGGGGATAAGCGCCGAAGTCGTGCCGGGCATCCTGCCGGTGAGCAATTTTGCCCAGCTCAAGCGCATGGCGGTACCGTGCGCTACCGACGTGCCGGCGTGGATGGCGCATCTGTTCGAAGGGCTCGATGACAAGCCGGCGGCGCGGCAATTGGTGGCGGCAACAATCGCTGCCGAATTGTGCCGGCGGCTGTATGCTGGCGGGGTGCGGCATTTCCATTTTTACACCCTCAACCGGGCGGAACTGGCCTATGCCATCTGCCATATGCTGGGCGTGCGCCCGGCCCCAGCTTTGATCGGAGCCGCCGCATGATAGCCGCCAGCCAGGCCGCGGTACGTTTTCGCGCGCAAGCCGCCAAGCGCATCCTGATTACCGATGGTGCCTGGGGGACGATGATCCAGACCTTTGGTTTGCAGGAAGCCGATTATGCCGGCACCCTGGGGCTGACGCATGAGCAAAAGGGCAACAACGACATGTTGTGCCTCACCCGCCCGGATATCATCGAGGCGATCACGCAGGGCTATCTCGATGCCGGGTCGGATATTGTTTCGACCAACACGTTTTCATCGACGACGATCAGCCAGGCCGATTATGGCGCCGAACATCTGGTGCGCGAATTGAACCTTGCCGCCGTCGGCATCGCCCGTCGCCTGGCGGATGCCGCGCAGGCGAAGGATGGCCGGCCGCGCTTTGTCGCCGGCGCGCTTGGGCCCACCAACAAGACGCTGTCGCTGTCCCCCAAGGTCAATGATCCGGGCTTTCGCGAAGTCGATTATGACCAGGTCAAGGACGTTTATACCCAGCAGATCGAGGCGCTGCTCGATGGCGGGTGCGATTTCATCCTGATTGAAACGATCTTTGATACATTGAACGCCAAGGCGGCGATCATGGCGGTGCTGGAGGAAAGCGACCGGCGCGGTGTCGAAATCCCGATCATGCTGTCGATGACCATCACCGACATGTCGGGGCGCAACCTTTCGGGCCATGCCATCGACAGTTTCTGGTATGCGGTGCGCCACGCCCGGCCGCTGACGGTCGGCCTCAATTGTTCGTTCGGTGCCGATCTGTTGCGGCCGCATGTGCAATTGCTGGCCGGCATCGCCGATACGCTGGTCATGGCCTATCC
>JBBQMB010000143.1:0-5413 GCA_038328515.1 Sphingomonadales bacterium | reverse complement strand
GCCGGCGATGCCGATGACCTTGCAGCCCATGATCTTGCCGATCTGCCCGACGATCTGCCCGACCCCGCCGGCTGCGGCACCGACGACGAGTGTTTCGCCCGGCTGCGGCTTGCCGATATCGAGCAGCCCGAAATAGGCAGTGGGCCCGACCAGCCCCAGCGTACCGAACGACGCCGCCAGCGGCACACCCGGAATTTCCAGCAGGCGGCTGAGGCCGGTCCCGTCGGTAATCATGATATCGGCCCATTCGCCGAGGCCCGCGAACAGATCACCCGGATTGACGCCGGCTTTCCGGCTTTCGACCACCCGGCCGGCAACGCCGCCGCGCATCGGCGCGCCCACGACGACCGGCGGCATATATTGCTCCTGATCGCTCATCCAGATGCGGTTGGTCGGATCGAGCGAGAGATAGGTGACGCGCAGGCTGAACTCGCCATCCTTGAGATCGGGCACGGCCTCGGAGCCATAAACCAGATCCCCGTCGGCGATATCGCCAACCGGGCGCTTCGCCAGCCGCCAGACATTGCGTGTCGTCATTGCGTTTCTCCCTTTTATCCAGCCTGCCCGCATGCGCTGAAAAAGCCAAGCTGTCGAAATGCAAGGTCCTGGCACAGCAGCGATGTAGCCAACGCGAAGCACTCAAGTGACAGCGGCGCTGTGTCGATATCAACCAGAATTGTCGGAAATCTTTACAAACTTTAAATAGCGTTTTTCATAACTCCCTAAAAATGCTTGGTTTTATAAATTGGCATACTTCGTGCATGTCTCAGTTCGGCAGAAAATGCTCAAAAAAATGAAAGGGACTCACATGAAAATCGCACATCTCTCGGCAGCCGCCACATTGGCGCTGTTATCCGTTTCGGCGCAGGCGGTTACCATCACCAGCCTGTTCAACACCGGTGTTGACGCAACCGCAACATCGACGACCGGTAACGGCACCGACCAGCATTGGACGTTCAATGCAGCACCGGCCTTCAGCGGCGGCACGAACGGCTCATTCCCGATCGGTCCCTGGATGGCCGAAAGCGCCATCTCGCGTTGGGCAACACCGACCTCGAACGCAAGCGATTCTGTCATTTCGGGCGCCTATTCTACGGTGTTCACCCTCGGCAGCTTCACCAGCGCTTCGTTTTCGGGCCGGTTTGCTGCCGATGATTCCGTCACGTCGATTACGTTGAATGGCAACACAATCTCGGGTTCGGGCGGTGGTTTCACCTTCTGGACTCCGTTCAGCACCCTGACCGGCTTTCAGGTCGGCGCCAACACATTGACCTTCAACGTACTCAACAGCGGTGGTGGCCCGTCGGGCTTGCGCGTTGAAGTTATCGAAAGCAACGTGACGTCGGTACCGGAACCGGCAAGCTGGGCACTGCTGATCGTGGGTTTCGGCATGGTTGGCGTCGCTGCTCGCCGCCGCAAGGCAGTAGTTGCCGGCTGAACCCGACCAACCCAATTATCGAACGGGACAGCCGGCAACGGCTGTCCCTTTTTCGTTGGAGACCGGCTGGGCGCGTCGGCGCTTGCAAACATGATAGCGCCGCGCCGGCCAACTACCTGCCGCGTCTGGATGTCTCGAAGCGTGGCATCATCCAGGCTGGCGAAATGACAGGGACCGCCAAACGCGGCTTCACGACAATCATCGCCCGGCTTGCGGATGCGGCGATGGCGGTGCCCGCAGCGGCTGGTTCCGAGTTTAACCGCGCAGCGCAGCGCCAAGCTTTGCCGCGGCAGCGATGATCTTTGCCGAGACGGCTTCGATTTCGGCGTCTGTCAGCGATTTTTCGGTCGGTTGCAGAGTCACTTCGATGGCCAGGCTCACCTTGCCGGCACCAAGGCGTTCGCCGGCAAAACGATCGAACAGTTTGACACCGCTGATCAGCGCCTTGTCGGCGCCGGCTGCCGCCCGCAGCAACGTATCGGCAGCGATACCGGCATCGGCGACAAAGGCGAAATCGCGCGTTAATGCCTGCAACGCCGGCGGCGCATAAGCCCCGCGTGCCTTGCGGCCGCGCGCCGGCGGCAGCGCGTCGAGATAAAGTTCGACAGCGGCCACGGCGTCTTTCAAGCCAAGCGCAGCCAATGTCGCCGGGTGCACCATGCCGAAATCAGCCAGCGCAACCTTGCCGAGCACCAGCCGTCCGGCGCGGCCCGGGTGCCACCAGCCATCGACCGGCGGGGCGACGCTGAGTCGATCGACCGGCGCGCCAGCCGCGGCGAGCGCTGCCAGCGCTTCGGCCTTGGCGTCATAGGCGTCGAAACCCGCTGCGGCGCCGCTGCGCCAGTCACGCGCCCGGGCGTCACCGGCCATCACCAGCGCAAGGGTCGGATGTTCGCCGCTCGAACGATAGCGCTGGCCGAGTTCGAACAGGCGCACCGACGCCTGGCCACGATCGGCGTTGCGTTTGGCCGCCGCCAAAAGCCCGGGCAGCAACGAAGGTCGCATCGCTGCCATATCGGCCGAAATCGGGTTGGCCAGCGTCCAGGCGGCGCCGCCAAAGGCTTCAGCCTCGGCAGGCGGCAGAAAGCTCCAGGTGATGGCTTCGTCGAAACCGCGCGCGGCGGTGCTGCGGCGCAGCTTGCGCTCAAGCTTTTGCGCCGGCGTGGCGGTGGGGGTGGCAACGCCCTCGGCGCGCGGCAACGGCGTTGCCGGCACGCGATCGAGTCCGTGGATGCGGATGATTTCCTCTACCAGATCGGCTTCGCCGTCTACATCGCGGCGCCACGAGGGCACCGTGACCTGCCACGGCGCGCCTTGCGTGACGCCAAAGCCGAGCCGGGTGAGGATGGCTGCCTGTTCTTCGGTCGCCACATCGATGCCGGCGATCCCCATGACGCGCGCCGGGCGATAGGCGACCGTCTTTACCGTCACCGGCGCCTGGCCAGCGCGGGTGACGTCGCTCGCGGTGCCGCCGCACAGTTCGATGACCAGCCAGGTCGCGACCGCAAGCCCGTCATCGAGGAACGCCGGATCGACGCCACGTTCAAAGCGCGTGCGGGCATCGCTGGCGAGCAGCAGCTTCTGGCCGGTACGCGCGATGCTTTCCGGGTCGAAATAGGCGCATTCGATCAACACATCGGTGGTGGTATCGGCACAGCCCGACGCCATGCCGCCCATGATGCCGCCAATGTCATGAACATGATCGGCATCGGCGATGACCGTCATGGTTGCATCGACGGTATAGGTCTTGCCGTTGAGCGCCTCGATCGTTTCACCATCGCGGGCCTTCCTCGCGACCAGCGCGCCATTCAATCGGGCACGATCATAAACGTGCAGCGGCCGACCGAGATCGAACATGATGAAATTGGTGATATCGACCAGCGCCGAAATCGGTTTCTGGCCGATGGCCTTGAGCTTTTGCTGCAGCCAGGCGGGTGAAGCGCCGTTGCTGACCCCGGTGACGGTGCAAGCATGGAAAGCCGGGCAGCCCGCCGGATCATGGGTAGCGACATCGGGGCCAGCGCCAGTGCGCGGCCGATCAAAGCTGCTGACACGATAGGCTTGTTCCAGCGATTTGAGCCTGCCGATGCCGAGCGCCGCCAGATCGCGGGCGATGCCGCGCACGCCCATGCAATCCTGCCGATTGGGCGTGATCGCCACATCGAAGACCGGGTCGGCAAGCGCTGCGTAATCGACATAGCGCGCGCCAACCGGCGCATCGGCGGGCAGATCGATGATGCCGTCATGTTCTTCCGACAATTCGAGCTCGCGCATCGAACACATCATGCCGTTGGAGGTGACCCCGCGAATGGCGGCGACCTTCAAGGTGATGCCGCTGCCCGGCACAAAGGTGCCCGGCGCGCCGAACACGCCCTTCATCCCGGCGCGGGCATTGGGCGCGCCGCACACCACCTGCACCGGATCACCGCTGCCGGTGGACACCGTGAGCACCTGCAATTTGTCGGCCTTGGGGTGGCGGTCGGCGGTCAATACTTCGGCAATGGTGAAATCGGCGAGTTTGGCGGCCGGATCATCGATGCCATCGACTTCCAGCCCCAGCGAGGTGAGTGCGACCGCGATCGCATCGACCCCGGCGTCGGTTTCGAGATGCTCCTTGAGCCACGACAGGGTGAACTTCATGCGCCCACTCCGCCGCTAAGGGTCGGCACGTCAAAGGCCGAAAAGCCGTAATGCTTCAACCAGCGCAGATCGGCATCGAAAAACGGTCGAAGGTCGTTCATGCCATATTTGAGCATCGCCAGCCGATCGATGCCGCAGCCAAAGGCGAAACCCTGATACTCATCCGGATCGAGCCCGCAGGCGCTGATGACGTGGCGGTGCACCATGCCGCTGCCGAGCACTTCGAGCCATTTGTCGACATCGCCCGCCGCCGCTGGCTTTCCGGTTCTGGACGAATAGCCGACATCGACTTCAACCGAGGGCTCGGTGAAGGGGAAATAGCTGGGGCGGAATCTGAGCGTTACATCGTCTATTTCGAAAAACGCCTTGATGAAGGTTTCCAGCGTCCAGCGCAGATTGGCGAGCGTAGCGCTGCCGGATTCGATGGTATCGATGACCAGCCCTTCGACCTGGTGGAACATCGGCGTGTGGGTGGCATCGGAATCACTCCGGTAAACGCGACCGGGCGCGATGATGCGGATTGGCGGCTTTTGCGACATCATCGTACGGATCTGCACGGGGGACGTGTGGGTGCGTAGCAGCATCTTGTTGCCGTTAGCGGCGGTCTGCGGGAAGTAGAACGTATCGTGCATCGCCCGCGCCGGATGGGTTTCGGGGATGTTGAGCGCGCTGAAATTATGCCAGTCGTCCTCGATTTCCGGCCCGGTGGCGACGGCAAAGCCCAGATCGGCGAAAATCTCGGCGAGCTCGTCCATGACCTGCGACACCGGGTGGATGCTGCCCGTCAGCGCGGGGGCGACCGGCAATGTCATGTCCTGGCGTTCGGCGATGAGCCGGGCATCGAGCGCTGCTGCTTCGAGTTCGCGCTTGCGGGCGGCGAGTGCAGCGGTGACGGCTTCGCGCAGGCCGTTGAGGCGCGGGCCTTCGCTGCTGCGCTGTTCAGGGGTCATGCCGCCCAGCTTCTTGAGCAGCGCGGTGACGCTGCCGGATTTGCCCATTGCAGCGACACGCACCGCCTCCAGCGCATCAGGCGCGGCGGCAGCGGCGATGGCGGCCAGAAGATCGGCTTGTAAAGTGTCGGTGCTCATGGGCGTGCGGTCTACCGGTGCGGATGCGAAAACAAAAGGTGGCGGTGAAACAAAAACGGCGCGGCAGGTTGCCCTGCCGCGCCGCTTGTTGTCCGAAAAATCGCTGGTTTTACGCAGCAACCTTGGCATCAAGCGCAGCCTGGGCTTGCGCGATGATGACCTTGAACACTTCGGGTTCGTGCATCGCCATGTCGGCCATGATCTTGCGGTCGATTTCGATGCCGGCCAGCTTGGTGCCGTGCATGAA
>JBBQMB010000142.1:0-5447 GCA_038328515.1 Sphingomonadales bacterium | reverse complement strand
GATGCCAACACCCGCTATTCGCTCTGGGGTGACCATGTGAACCTGGCGCTGACACCCTTTGGCGTGCTCAGCCCGCACCTTGCCGAGCAGGGCCTGACCGATGCCGCCACGGTTGAAGCCTTTGCCGCCGGGTCGCGAATGCAGGGCATGGAGCCGATGCAATTGGCGCCGGGCCAGACCGCGCGGTCGGGGCTGGCGGACAAGAACCGCGCTGATAATCTGACCGCGCACGGCCATGATGCGACAGACGCCACCGATAGCGAAGTGCTCGACGCCTGGACCTATAATGTCTTCCCCAATATCGCGCCCTGGGGCGGTTTTGGCCCCAATATCATGTACCGCTGGCGGCCATGGCCCGATCAGGATGCGACGTTGATGGAGGTGCGGCTGCTGTTCCCCACGCCCGCCGGCCAGCCGAAACCGCGTGCTGTTGAAATGCGCTTCCTTGGTGAAGACGAACCCTGGGCGACCGTGACCGATTGGGGCGCGCTGGGCAGCGTGTTCGATCAGGATATGGCCAATCTCCCCTATGTGCAGGAGGGGCTGAAATCATCGGCGAATGACCGGGTCGAATTGGGCAATTATCAGGAAAGCCGCATCCGGCATTTCCATGCAACGCTCGACAAATATCTGGCCGGGGACATTTGATGGCGGACGCTGACCCGGGGCTCGGCTGGGCCGAACGCCGCCGCCGCATCGCGCGCGATATCCAGCGGCGCAGTGTCGCCCATGCCGCTGCCGGCACCACCGACTTGGGCGAGGCGCCCTTTGCCAATCTGGCCAGCGTTTATACCGACCCGGTGCGGCTGGCGGCTGAAAAGGCCCGGCTGTTTGGCGGTGACATGCCGCTCCTTGCCGGGCTGTCGGTCGATATGGCCAAGCCCGGCGACCGGCTGTTGTTCGAAGCAACCGGCACGCCGATCATCATCCTGCGCGGCCGCGACGGCGTGGCGCGCGCCTTTCTCAACATGTGCACGCACCGCGGCGCCAAACTGGCGACCGATTGCAGCCACAGCGCGCGGCTGACGTGCCCGTTCCACGCCTGGACTTTCGATCTTGAAGGCAAGCTGATCGCCCTGCCCGGCGCGCGGGGTTTTGAGGGGCATGACAAGGCCGATCTCGGGTTGATCGCAGTCCCGTGTCACGAATGGCAGGGGATGATATTCGTCCAGCCGCGCGCCGGGGCAGAACCGGTCGATATCGAAACCTGGCTGGGCGATTTCGCCCCCGAGCTGGCGCAGCTTGAACTTGGGGCGGCTGAACCGGTCAAGGCCGGCGAGATGCGCGCCGCGTCAAACTGGAAATTCGCGCTCGATACCTATGGCGAAGGCTATCATTTCGCCACGCTGCACGCCTCGACCATCGGCCAGACGCATTTCAACGACATGTGCGTCTATGATCGTTTTGGCCGCAACCACCGCATCAGTTTTCCCGACAAGGGCAATCTGGCGCTGGCCGACACGCCCGAGGCGGAATGGCCCGAGGTCGATTATGGCGGGGTGCATTATCTGTTCCCCAACACCGTGCTGTTCATCGGTTCGATCGAGCCCGGCAAGGGCTTTACCCAGATTTTCCGCATCTTCCCGGGCGCGACGCCGGGCGAGATGGTGACAAAATTCGCCGTTTATGCGCCGCGCGGCGTGCAATCGGACCAGCATCGCGCCGAATGCGAATTCGCCTTTGATGCGACGGCACAGGTGGTTTCTACTGAAGATTATGTCATTGCTGCGCTCGGTTGGGCCAATATGGCGGTGGCGCCGGCCGATTTCCGGGTCATTTATGGCGCCAATGAACCGGCGATCACAGCGGTGCAGCAGGCGATTGCGGCAGGCTGCGGGATGCCGCTGGCGTAAAATCCTCTCCCTTGAGGGGAGAGGCGAGAGACGGCGAAGCCGGCCCGGGTGAGGGTGTTCCTGTGTGGCGAAGTGAGGCTACACCCTCACCCGGCGCGCTGGCGCGCGTCTCGCCTCTCCCGCAAGCGGGAGAGGGGCTCTCGTCGTTATTCGCTTATCTGATCCGGAATATACTCACCCTCTGCCCGGTCGGCGAATTTCGTTATGGATTTGTGGAAGGTCAATGGCACGCTGCCCGTCGAGCCATGGCGCTGCTTGGCGACGATCACTTCGGCGAGGCCAAAGATCTTTTCGGCCTTTTCGCGCCATTTCAGATGTTTGTCGGCCTCTTCTGGGTCGGGCTGTTTGAGCGCGTGATAATATTCCTCGCGATAAACGAACAGCACGATATCGGCGTCCTGCTCGATGGTGCCCGATTCGCGCAAATCCGACAGCAAGGGTCGTTTATCCTCACGCGCTTCGACGGCGCGGCTGAGCTGTGACAGCGCCAGCACCGGCACCTGAAGCTCCTTGGCGAGCGTTTTCAGGCCGCGGGTGATTTCGGAAATTTCCTGCACGCGGTTTTCGCTGCCGCCTTTCGCCGAGCCTTGCAGCAGTTGGAGATAATCAACGACGATCAACCCGATGTCGCGCTGGCGCTTCAGCCGGCGGGCGCGGGTGCGCAGCGCGGCAATGCTCAGCGCCGGGGTGTCATCGATGAACAGCGGCAGGTTCGACAAATCGCCGGCGGCGCGGGCGAGGCGGCTGAATTCGTCCTGGCTGATCTTGCCCATGCGCAGGCTTTCCGAATTCACCCCCGATTGTTCGGCAAGGACGCGGGTGGCGAGCTGGTCCGATGACATTTCAAGGCTGAAGAACGCCACCGGCGCGCCGCTGGATTTTTCGGGGTCGCTATTGAGCGCGAGGTCGTGGACGTAGCGCAGCGCACAGGCAAAGGCGATGTTGGTGGCAAGCGCGGTCTTGCCCATGGCCGGGCGACCGGCGAGAATCACCAGATCGGATTTGTGCAGCCCGCCGATTTTTTCGTTCAGCGCATTGAGGCCGGTGGTGTAGCCCGACAAATGTCCGCCCGATTTCATGGCGCGATCGGCCATGTCGATGGCTTCACGAGTCGCCTGACCAAAGGTTTTTACGGCGCCAGCGACTTCGCCAGCCTCTGCGACCTTGTAGAGCGCCATTTCGGCGGTCTCGATCTGCTTTAGCGGTTCGACATCGACCGAGGTATCGGCAGCGGCAACCGCCATTTCGCGTCCGACGCGGATCAGTTCGCGCAGCAATGCCAGATCATAAATCTGCTGAGCGAAATCGCGTGCTGCGATCAGCGCGCCCGAATGTTGGGTCAACCCGGCGAGATAGGCGGGTCCTCCAAGCTCGATAATTGCAGGATCGGCCTCGAACAGCGGTTTGAGCGTGACCGGGGTCGCCGCCATCTTGCGATCGCCAAGTTTGAGGATGGCCTCATAAATGCGGCCGTGCAGCGGTTCGGCAAAATGCTGGGAACCGAGCACCATCATCACATCTTCAACCAGCCGGTTGTCGATCATCAACGCCCCGAGCAAGGCCTGCTCGGCTTCGAGATTCTGCGGCAATGTGGCGGTTTCGGGCGCGGGTTCGACCGCCCGCAAGGGGATGGTGTTCATGCGGGCGACTATCGGCGCGGCGGCTGATTTGGGCAATCAGCGCCGGGGGACAAGGTTGTGGACAAGCCGGTATCGCATGCGGACAACCAACCATATTTTCGGGCAAGCCCTTGATCGACAGACCAGAATATATTTTTTCGGGCCAAACCCTCGCCTCAGCGTCCGTCGCGCCGCCCGAGCAAGCGCAGGCGCAGCGCGTTGAGCTTGATGAAGCCCGCGGCATCGCGCTGGTCATAAGCGCCCGCATCATCTTCAAAGGTGACAATGCCGGCCGAATAGAGCGAATTTGGCGATTTGCGGCCGACAACCCCGACATTGCCCTTGTAGAGCTTCAGCCGGACGGTGCCCGAAACCTTCGCCTGGCTGTGATCGATGGCGGCCTGGAGCATTTCGCGCTCGGGGCTGAACCAGAAGCCGTTGTAAATCGCCTGCGCATATTTGGGGGCGAGTTCGTCCTTCAAATGCGCCGCGCCGCGATCGAGGGTGATTTGTTCGATGCCGCGGTGGGCGAGATGCAGGATCGTGCCGCCCGGGGTTTCATACATGCCGCGCGATTTCATGCCGACGAAGCGATTTTCAACGAGATCGAGCCGGCCGATGCCGTGCAATTTGCCCAGATCGTTGAGTTTGGCGAGCAACGCTGCGGGCGAATAGCCGACGCCATCGATGGCAACCGGGTCGCCGCGTTCGAAATCCATGGTGATATATTGCGGCGCATCGGGCGCGGTTTCGGGGTCATCGGTGCGCGAATAGACGTAATCGGGGACTTCTTCCCAAGGGTCTTCGAGCACTTTGCCTTCCGAACTGGTGTGGAGCAGATTGGCATCGGTGGAGAACGGGCTTTCGCCGCGCTTGTCCTTGGCGACCGGAATCTGATGCTGTTCGGCAAAGGCGATCAACTGCTCGCGGCTGTTGAGATCCCATTCGCGCCACGGCGCGATGATGCGGATATCGGGGGCAAGGGCGTAATAGCCCAGCTCGAACCGCACCTGATCATTACCCTTGCCGGTAGCGCCATGGGAAACGGCATCGGCGCCGACAGCCTTGGCGATTTCGATCTGTTTTTTGGCAATCAGCGGCCGGGCGATGGAGGTGCCGAGCAGATACAGCCCTTCATACAGCGCATTGGCGCGCATCATCGGGAAGACATAGTCCTTCACGAATTCCTCGCGCAGGTCTTCGATGAAGATATGTTCGGGTTTGACGCCCATCATCACCGCCTTGGCGCGCGCCGGCTCGAGTTCCTCGCCCTGGCCGAGGTCGGCGGTGAAGGTGACCACCTCGCAGCCATAGGTCTGCTGGAGCCATTTCAGGATGACGCTGGTATCCAGCCCACCCGAATAGGCGAGGACGACACGGTTGATCGGGGCAGGCGATGTGCTCACGGGCGGGCCTTTGTTGTTGCGTGCCCGGCTATAGCGGCGCGCCTGCCGAATGGGAATGAATTTGCGTCACCCGGTGTGACGACCTTCGGGTCATGAGAAGCTGGTTTCTGAACCGATGTTAATCTTGTTGAAATCATTTGGAACTTTTTCCGAACCTGGGCGTTTAGCTCTCGTAAAATCCATTCCAAAAGGAAATGTCATGCGCCCGCTTCTTCTTGCGGCTGTCCTGTTGGCCAGCCCGGCTCTCGTACCGTCGCTTGCCGTTGCTCAGACCAATTGTCAGCAACATAGCGGCAATCGCATCATCGGCACGGTTGCTGGCGGTGGCATCGGTGCGTTGCTTGGAAATGTCATCGCCGGCGGTGGTGACAAGACCCTGGGCACCGTGCTTGGTGCCGCTGGTGGCGCCTTGCTCGGCAACCAGTTGTTGAAGCCCGGCAATGATTGCGACCATGCCTATGGTTATTATGACAAGGCCGGGGTGTGGCACAGCAACAATTTGCAGGGCACGACAGCCAATGGCTATTTCGATCGCGACAGCAAATGGGTCGATGGTGCGCCACGCGGCT
>JBBQMB010000141.1:0-5550 GCA_038328515.1 Sphingomonadales bacterium | reverse complement strand
CCCACCGGATCGAGCGGGGTGGCCGATTTGGGCAGGCCCTGCCCCGCCAGCAGGATGCGCGCGGCCGCGACATCGCCGCCGGCAACTTCCACGCTGCCGCTGTCGGGGTTGATGCGGCTGGTGTAATTGCCGGCTTGCAGGGCGGCGAGCACGGCGGATTTGTCGCCATCCGACATATCGCCATACAGCGGCCGCCAATCGGGGCTGCGCATGCCGAGCCACGCCATGGCCAGCACCAGCGCAATCGCCGCGGCGATGAGCGCCGGGCGGGCGCGCTGGACGGCGGGGTTATCAAACAGACTGCGGGCGCGGGCCTGCAAGCCGCCCGCGTCGATCCGGTCGACGAGCGCGAGGCCGGTCGCCGGCTCGGCCATCACGGCACCTCGCGCGGGGTCGGCGTGCCGGTCACAGCGGCATGCTCATCACGTCCTTGTACGCGCCGAGCAGCTTGTTGCGGACTTGCAGCGTTGCTTCAAAGGCAATCGAGGCCTTTTGCCGGGCGATCATCACGCTGGCGAGATCATGGCTGTCACCGCGTTCATAGGCGGCGGAGGCGTTGCTGGCGCTGTCCTGTACGGCGCTGACCGACTTCAGGGCGTCGGCCATGGCGGTATCGAACCGCTGCGGCGCGGCGGCGCCGGGTTGCACCCGCGCATCGGCAGCCGCTGCGATATGGGATAAATTGTTGCTGCGCTGCAGTATCTGCGCGCGCAGGGCCAGCACCGATCGTGTATCAACCGGTGGCAGCATGGCTATTGCACCACGCGCCGGATGTCGCTGCCCATCGCGGCGAGCTTGTAGCGCAGGGTGCGCTCGCTGATGCCCAGGCTGAGCGCGGCGGCGCGGTGGCTGCGGCACGTGGCGATGGCATCGCGGATCACCCGGGCTTCATGATGGCGGACCTGGCCCGGCAGCGGCGTTTGCGCCGCCGTTGCCGACAGGCGATCGAACACCAGATGCTCGGCGTCGATGACCGGCGTATCGGCGAGCACCAGCGCCCGATCGATGACATTGCCGAGTTCACGCACATTGCCCGGCCAGTCGTGCGCCGCCAGCGCCAGCAGCGCCCGCGGCGTTGGCCAGGGCAGTTGCCCCTGCCCGACCGCAAGCAGGCGGTGCGCAACGATGGCGGTGATATCGGCAGGCCGCGCCGCCAGTGGCAGGGTGCGCAGCGGAAACACCGCCAGCCGGTAGAACAAATCGGCGCGAAAGCGCCCGGCTGCGACTTCACCCGCCAGATCACGATTGGCGGCCGCCACGATGCGGACATCGATCGCTTCGGCGCGGGTCGCACCAACCGGCAGCACTTCGCGCTCCTGCACGGCGCGCAACAGTTTCGATTGCAGCGCCAGCGGCAGTTCGGCGACTTCGTCGAGGAACAAGGTGCCGCCATTGGCAGCGCGAAACAGGCCCTGGCCAGCCGCAATGGCGCCAGTAAAGGCGCCGCGCTCGTGACCGAACAATGTTGCTTCCAACATTGTTTCGGGGAGCGCGGCGCAGTTGACCGCGACAAAGGGACAGTCGCGGCGTAGGGACAGGGTGTGGAGGAGCCGGGCCAGCCCCTCCTTGCCGGTGCCAGTGGCACCTTCGATCAGGATTGAAACATCTTTTGGCGCGACGCGTGCGGCGAGCGCCAGCAGGTCATGGCTGGCCGGATCAGCAGCGGCGGGGCGGCCAGCGGGGGCGCAATAGGCCGCGATCAGCGCCAGCGCAAAGCCATGGTCGGCCGGCGCGATGCGCAGTTCGAGCCGGTTTTCGAGCCGGATGGCAACCGAACGCGACGCCTGCGACACGCTGATATGCCGCCACATCGGCCGCGAACCATCGGTCACAATGCCGGTGATGCCGGTATCGATCGCCGCCAACCCGGGCAGCCAATCGAGCCGGGGGGCAGTGGCGACCAGCGCCGGATAGTCGAGCGGTTTCATGCCTCCTGCCTAGCAAGAGCCGTGCCAACTTGCCGTTACTGCGCCCGACCAAGGGCGGCGGCGGTAAAATCTGCTGCTTTTGTCAATTTTCTGACGGCACAAGCGTCAATTTCTTGACGAGCGTGTCAGGAAATTGACGCAAGCGACGGTAATACCGCCATTTTGGTCGTTGCGATGGTCGCGCCGCCAAGGACGCGGCTGCCACGATAGGCAACCGCTGCCTGCCCCGGCGCAACGCCATATTGCGGCGTTTCGAACACCAGTTGCTCGCCCGCCCAGCACCCTGAGGCGAGCGGCGCCATCGAGCGAACCTTGACCGACACATCGCCATCGAGCGGTGCCAGGGCGTTGATCCCCTCCACGGTAAGCGCCGCCACAGCGAGCGCGGCGCGCGGCCCGGCGATGACGCGATTGACCGCAGCGTCGATGCCCACAACATACAAGGGTTCGGGGCTGCCACCGATATCGAGCCCGCGGCGCTGGCCGACGGTGAAGCGGTGGATGCCGCCATGACGCCCGATGGTGCGCCCGGCGAGATCGACGATATCCCCCGGTGTGGCGAGTTCGGGCCGTAGTTTTTCAACGACCGCAGCATAGTCGCCACCACCGACAAAGCAGATATCCTGGCTATCGGGCTTGGCCGCGACGGCGAGGCCGAAGCGTTCGGCTTCAGCGCGCACGGCCACCTTGGCGAGACCGCCGAGCGGGAAGCGCAGATAATCGAGCTGGGCCTTGGTGGTCGTCCACAGAAAATAGCTCTGATCCTTGGCCGGATCGGCGCCGCGGTGCAGTTCGGCGCCATCGCGGCCTTCGAGCCGCTGGACATAATGGCCGGTCAGCAACGCTTCGGCCCCCAGTTCACGCGCGAGTGCGAGCAGATCGGTGAACTTGACCGTCTTGTTGCATTCAACGCACGGCACCGGCGTCTGGCCGCGCGCATAGCTATCGGCAAAGGCGTTCATCACAGCGTCGCGAAAGCGTGCTTCCATGTCGATGACATAGTGCGCGATACCCAGCCGTTCGGCGACAGCACGGGCATCGCGGATATCGGCGCCGGCACAACAGGCCCCGGGGCGGGCGGCGGCGGCCCCGCTGTCATAAAGTTGCAGCGTCACCCCGACGACATCGGCCCCGGCTTCGGCGGCAAGCGCGGCGACGACCGAGGAATCGACCCCGCCCGACATCGCCACGGCCACCCGCCGCCCGGCGAACGGGGCAAGCAGCGCGCGTGCCGCGGCCGGATCGGTCAATGCATCCATGGCGCGCGCTTCGCGCCGAACGCCGGGCGGGTCAAGCTTCTTTGCGATATTGCCGACATTATCGACCGTTGTGCCGAGCCACTTTCCGGCGCGGCGCGGCCAGGCCTGATCGCGGGTAACCGGTGTTAACCACGCGACCACCTTAGCCACGCCCCACCCGCGCCGTGAACATTGGTGGGACAGTATAATTTGCGAAAAAGGGTCATGGATCATGGAGGCATTTTCGGGAACGGGATCGGTCAGCAGCGACGATGGCGATGACGATGGCTTGCCGCCAGTCGATACGACGCGCTGGGTCGCCCGGCGCAAGGCAGCGGTGGTCAGCGCGATCACCAATGGCGCGTTGGGCCGTGCCGATGCCTGTGCACGCTATGGAATCAGCGAAGCCGAGTTGCGTTTGTGGGAACGCGCCATCGCCTGCGCCGGCGTCCCCGGATTAAGAGTTACCAGAGTCCAAATTTATCGCCCGATATTTGAAGCAAAGGCCGGATGATGCGCTCAGTTCACCCTTTTATCCCGCCAATTTGTCTTAATCAGCTTTACCTTCCGCGTGAAAAACGGTCTAGTGACTTGGGTTTCAGCGGTGATACTCGGGCGCTCATCACCGGTCTGGACCCTTGGGAGACGGTGACAATGCGGGTTTTGCTTGTTGAAGATGACCGGGCCATGGCGCGCTCGGTTGAACTGATGCTCGACAATGCGGGTTTTGAACATGAAACGGCGTTCACAGGTGAAACGGCGCTGGAATATGCGCGCACTTATGAATTCGATGTCGTGATGCTCGATCTGACTCTGCCCGACATGCACGGCCATGAAGTGCTCAAGCGCCTGCGCATGCTGCGTATCGCCACACCCGTGCTCATCCTTTCCGGCGACAGCGAAACCGGCACCAAGGTGACCGGCTTTGGCGCCGGTGCCGATGATTATGTCACCAAGCCTTTTGATCGCGAAGAATTACTGGCGCGTATCCATGCGCTCGTCCGGCGCAGCCAGGGCCATGCCCAGTCGTTGATCGTCACTGGCCCGGTGTCGATCGATCTCGCGGCGCGCACGGTTGAAGTCGATGGTCGCCGCGTCGGCCTGACCGGCAAGGAATATGCCATTCTGGAAATGCTGTCGCTGCGCAAGGGCATGACGCTGACCAAGGAAATGTTCCTGACCCATTTGTATGGCGGTCGCGACGAACCCGAATTGAAGATCATCGATGTCTTCATCTGCAAGCTGCGCAAGAAATTGCACCTTGCCGGTGCGCCGTCGAGCGGTTGCATCGAGACGGTGTGGGGGCGCGGTTATTCGCTGCGTGATCCACAGCCGGAGCGTGCTGCTGCGGTGGCCTGAGGCGTAACACCCTCACCCGCTCGGCGGTGGCGCAGGCATGTTGAAGCGGACGTCATGCCAGCGCAGGCTGGCATCCAGCCGTGGCTTGAACTGGTTCGATGGAATTGCGGCTTAGCGCCCTCCACTACGGCAGCGCTTCTTTCGCGACCGGCGACTGGATGCCAGCCTGCGCTGGCATGACGTGCGCTTTGGTATAACCTAGCTTGCGTCCCCCGGTCCGCGGCGTTTGCTCAAGCCGCGAATGATCCCGCGCAGGGTGCGGACTTCGCCGGTGCTATATTCGGGTCGCGTAAACAGGTTGCGCATGACGAGCCGAGCCGCTGCCGCCCGCCCCGGCACCGGGTTGTAATAGCCGTTGAGCCGCAATTGCGCATCGACCGCGCCAATCAGATCTTCGAGGTCCTCATGCGGGGCCGGCCCATCATGGTTGACCAGCGTTGCCGCCGCCGCGTCACTGCCCTGGCGATGGTATTCATAGGCGGCGACCAGCACGGCTTGCGCGAGATTGAGCGAGCCGAACGCCGGATTGACCGGGATGGTCAGGATCGCGTGCGCGACCGCCAGATCCTCGGTTTCCAGCCCGGTGCGTTCGGGGCCGAACAGGATGCCGCCTTGCGCCGGCATTGCGTGAAACTCGCTCGCCGCTTGTGCCGGGGTCACCACCCGGCGGATAAGCTCACGCGAGCGGATCGTCGTGGCAAAGACCAGGCCGAGCCCGGCGCAGGCATCGGCAACACTGTCAAAGACTTGCGCCTGATCGAGCACCACATCGGCGCCGCTCGCCGCTGGCCCGGCATCGGCGTTGGGCCAGCCGTCCCGCGGCGACACCAGGCGAAGGTCGGTCAGCCCGAAATTGAGCATGGCGCGCGCGCAGGCGCCGATGTTTACACCGAGTTGCGGGCGGACGAGGATGATGGCGGGATTGGGCAGAACAGGGCCTCCGGCGGGCAGGGCCTTAGGCCCTGCACCCATTTGTTAGGTTGTGCACACACCCCCTCAATCGGGTGCAGGGCCTAAGGCCCTGC
>JBBQMB010000140.1:0-5605 GCA_038328515.1 Sphingomonadales bacterium | reverse complement strand
CGCCTTTGCGCGTCATCGTCATCGCGCCTTTGCGCGTCATCGTCATCGCGCCTTTGCGCGTCATCGTCATCGCGCCTTTGCGCGGTGCGCAGCGTAATAATGCCAACACCGATAATGGTGAGAATGCCACCAACGATCATTTGCGGGGTGATCGGGGTGCTGAATACCGCAATGCCGACCATCACCGACAAGAGCGGCGTCGGCAGGGTGAGCGGCGAGACGGTGGACACCGGATAGCGCTGGAACAGCCAGCTCATCCCGCCATGACCCAGCAGCGACGCGCCGAGCGCCGAATAGGCCAGCCAGCCCCAGGTTGCCGGCTTGAGGTGTGGCACATGCGCGAGCGCGCCGGGTTCGAAAATCAGGCTGGCCGCCACGAGCACCGGCACGCTGACCAACGCCAGCCAGGCATGGATGGTCAGCACCGAGATCCCGGCGAGTTTGCGAAACAACAGATTGCCCGCCGCCCAGGCCAGCGAGGCGATGACGGTCAGCCACAGCGCGACGCTTTCATGGGCGATGGCGGGATCAAAGCCCATCACCGCCACGCCGGCAAAGCATAGCGCCACCGCCGTGATGCGCGGCCAGCGGATCTGTTCGCGGTAGATGACAACGGCGAGCAACAGGCTGAAGGGCACCCCCAATTGCCCGGCGATGGCGAGGGCCGAGACATTATCGGCCAGGGCGAAGGACAGCCCGCCCAGCCCCATGAACAGTGCGCCGGCAACCAGTCCGGTAACCAATATGATGCCCATTCGCCCCGGTTGCCAGCGCAGCCAGGGCAGGCAGGCGACGAGCACGATGGCATAGCGCAGCGCCACTGCGGTCAACGGCTGTGCATCTTCGACCGCCAGCTTCACCGCGACCAGGTTGAAGGCCCAGACCAGATCGATGAGCAGGATCAGCGCGAGATGACGCGGTTTCATGCGCGGGTGCGTCCCGTGGCGCGGGCATAGGCGGTATTGATAACGGCCATGCGCGCTTCGGTGACCCTGATGAATTCGTTCGGCACCCCCTCGGCGAGGTGACGATCGGGGTGATATTCGCGCACCAACGCGTGATAGGCGCGGCGCAACGTGGCGGGATCGGCGCCGGGTTCGACCCCCAGGATCGTCCACGGGTCATCGATTGCCGGGGCCGTGTGGCGGTGGCGCACGCGCGCCGCAGCGGCAGCATCAAAACCCAGCCGGGCCGCGACCTTGTCGAGATAATCGAGTTCGCGCGGATCAAAGCCGTCAACGGCCGCAATCAGCCACAAGGCATCGAGCAGATCTTCGAGCAGCGGCGAGCCCGGGCCGATCAGCGTGGCGGCCTGTTCGGCATAGGCTTCGAAGCCGGCAACCGATTGCTGGGCGAGTTCGTAAAAACGCCGGGCGTTATCGGCTTCGGCGGCAGCAACCTGGAACAGGCGCTGGAAAGTGGCAAATTCGGCAGCGCTGGCTTCGCCATCGGCGCGGGCCATTTTGGCAGCCAGGGCGATGGCGGCAATGGTGAAGGCAACGCGGCGGCGTTCCGGGCTGGCAGCGCGGCTAATGCCCAGATCGATGGCGCCGCCCGCCGCTGCGCCGGCGAGCGCACCGAGGGGCCCGCCGAGCAACAGCCCGGTTGCGGCGCCGGCAAGGGTCGCCCAACTGATCATGCAGGAGAAAATCGCGTCACCCCGGCGTCTTATGCGATTGCCGCGTGCCGGTCACGCCTGCCGACAACAAAATCTGGAAATTGCAGCGCGCGCTGGAACGAGCGCCGTATGGCCTAGCGCCGCCGGTCGGCTCGGGGCCTAGCGCCGCCGGGCGGCTCCGGCTAGATTGCGGCGCTGCAAGGGGGGCTGACATGGAATTGACCGACGTTGGCCTGTTTGGCCATCTGCTAGCGTTTCTGGGGTTCTCGGGGCTGGCGGTATCCGCGCTATGGCGACGCACCGGCAGCCTGTCGGCGCGCTGGATGAGCTTTGCTGCGGTTGTCACCGCCGCCTGGGCGTTCAGTTTCGTTCTGGCCGTGCTCGATCCGCTGCGATTCGCCTTTTGGTTGACCGTCACCGGCACATTGCGATCGGCGGCGTGGGTCGGATTTCTGGTCGCGGTGTTGCGGCCGACGTGGCGGCTCGATGACCGGTTGCGCTCGTCATTCGTGATTGCCAGCGCGGTCGGCTTTATCGTGACATTGCAATTGGCGCTCGACATCATTGGCAACAGCTTTGCCGTGATGGGCAACGAAAATTCGGCGGTCGCGCCGCTGTTCAACATCTTGCGCATCACCGTGGCCGTATCGGGCCTTGTGCTGATCCATAATCTTTATGTGAATACCGAAACCGGTGCCCGCGGCGGGGTGCGGCTGCTCGCCATCGCGCTGGCGGGCATGTTCATTTATGATCTCAACCTCCACACGCTGGCCTTTTTGCTGCCGCCGCCGTCGGACGATCTGTACAATATTCGTGGCACGGTGTTTGCCCTGCTGGTGCCCTTGTTGCTGATTGCATCGCGCGAAGGCTGGACGGCGCGGATGCAGGTGTCACGCCAGGTCATTTTCCACACATTGTCGTTCTCGATGATCGGCGTTTATCTGATCGCCATGGCGCTGCTGGCCTATGGCCTGCGGCTGTTCGGGGGGGATTGGGGGCGGCTGTTCCAGGTCGCCTTCCTGTTCGTCACGGTGATCACGGGGGCGATCATCCTGTTCAGCCCGCGGTTTCGGGCCGCGTTGCGTCTGCAGATCGCCAAGAACTTCTTTGCTTATAAATATGACTATCGCGTCGAATGGTTGCGCTTCATCGCCACGGTATCGCGCACCCCCACTGGTGCCGGCGCTACCGACAGCGCGGCGGACTTGAACAACCGCGTGATCCAGGCGGTCTGTGCCGTGCTCGATTCCCCCGCCGGGGTGTTGTTCGTTCCCGATGATGACATTTTGATGCCCGTCGCCGAATGGCAGACGCGCAACCTGACGACCGAAGCGCTGGCGATGGCGGCGCCATTGGTGCAGTTTTTGGTGCAGCGTCAGCGCATCGTCGATTTTGACGAGCTTCGCGATGGGTCGGGCGATTATGGCGCCATCCCCATCCCCGGCTGGATTGCCGCCAACCCGCGCATCTGGCTGGCGGTGCCGCTGATCCATCTCGATGTCATGGTTGGTGTGTTGGTGCTGGAACGCTCGCTGGCGCCGCGCGAGCTCAACTGGGAAGATTTTGACCTGTTGCGCACGCTGGGGCGGCAGGCGGCGAGTTATATCGCTGAATCATCAACCCAGATCGCGCTTGATGATGCCGCCAAATTCGATGAGTTCAACCGGCGTTTTGCCTTCATCATGCATGACATCAAGAATCTCGTCAGCCAATTGTCGCTGGTGGCGCGCAACGCCGAGCGCCATGCCGAAAACCCTGAATTTCGCGCCGATATGGTAAAGACCCTGCAAAGCTCGGTCGGCAAGATGAACGACATGCTGGCCCGGCTTTCGCAGCGGCCCGGCAGCCGCAACAGCCCGGAATGGAAGCCGGTGGCCGTGGCGGCCCTCCTCGAACAGGTGGTCGCGGTCAAACGCCACGCGCATCCGCCGTTGACACTGGCGGTGGCGGCGGATGAAAACATTTATGGCCAGCGTGTGATGGGGGACCCGGTGCAGATCGAGCAATTATTTCTGCACCTTGTCCAGAATGCCATCGATGCATCGGCACCCGCGGCGCCAATCCGGGTCGTTATCGACCGGGTAATCGACAATGAAGGGGATCGGGCGATTTTCAGGATCGAGGACCATGGCAGCGGGATGTCGCCGCGTTTTATCCGCAACGATCTGTTTCAGCCGTTCCGATCAACCAAGCCGAATGGCTTTGGTATCGGCGCCTATGAAGCCCGCGAGATTGCGCGCGGCCATGGTGGCCGGCTTGAGGTAAGCAGCCGCGAAGGCGAGGGCACGGTGTTTACCATCACCTTGCCGCTTGCGGCCGCCAGCCAGCCGCTTGCTGCCGCCAGCCAGCCGCCCGAAGTGGTGGTTGGCGAACCATGACCACCAAATCACTGCGCAAATTATTGGTCGTTGAAGATGACGAGGGCCTGCAACGCCAGTTGCGCTGGTCATATGATGACTATGAAGTCATCATCGCCGGGTCGCGGGACGCCGCCATCGAGGCGCTGCGCGCCCATGATCCCGATGTTGTGACGCTCGACCTGGGCTTGCCGCCCGACCCCGATGGCGTCAGCGAAGGCTTTGCCACATTGGCCGAGATCTTGCAGTTGCGGCCGGCGACCAAGGTGATTGTGGCATCGGGGCATGGCGCCAGGGAAAGCGCGCGCCGCGCCATCGCCGACGGGGCGTTCGATTTTTATCAAAAGCCCGTTGATATCGACGAACTGGGCATGATCGTGCGCCGCGCCTTTCACGTCGCCGATCTTGAAGCCGAAAATCGCCGACTCGCCGAAACGGTCAATGCCGGCGCCAATGACGTGCTCGGTGGTATCATCACCGGCGCGCCCGAGATGATGAAGGTCGCGCGGATGATCGAGCGGGTGGCGACGGCGCAGGTCAGTGTCATGCTGCTCGGCGCCAGCGGCACCGGCAAGGAATTGCTGGCGCGCGGACTGCACAATGCCTCGTTGCGCGCCGACAAGCCGTTTGTGGCGATCAATTGCGCCGCTATCCCTGAAAACCTGCTCGAATCCGAACTGTTCGGCTATGAAAAGGGCGCCTTTACCGGGGCCGTGAAGCAGCAGGAAGGCAAGATCGAACTTGCCCAGGGCGGCACGCTGTTTCTGGATGAAGTCGGCGATATTCCGTTGCCGTTGCAGGTCAAGCTGCTGCGATTTTTGCAGGAACGGGTGATTGAACGCATCGGGGGGCGCAAATCGATTCCGGTCGATGTGCGGATCGTCTGCGCTACCCACCAGGATCTCGATGCGATGATCGCGGGGCAAAAATTTCGCGAAGATCTGTTTTATCGGCTCGCCGAGATTGTCGTCAAAATTCCGCCACTGGCCGATCGCTATGGCGATGCGGTGTTGCTGGCGCATCATTTTCTGGGGAAGTTTTCGCGCGAAAATAGCCGCAGTTTCAAGGGATTCACCCCCGATGCCGTTGCCGCAATCAGCGATTGGAGCTGGCCCGGCAATGTCCGCGAGCTGGAAAATCGCATGAAACGTGCGGTCATCATGGCCGATGCCAGCCGGCTTTCGGCTGCTGATCTGGACCTTGGCACGCCCGAAGACGACCGATTGCTATCGTTGAAGGCGGCACGCGAAGCCGCGGACAAGCGCGCGATTCGCCGGGCGCTGGCGCGATCGGAGAATAATGTCAGCACCGCCGCCAGGGTGTTGGGCGTCAGCCGACCGACGCTTTATGATCTCATCAAATTATATGGGCTGGATGCGGCTTAGGGTCAGGACCTCTTAATTTCATGTCCCGGCACGGCCCGGAGCGGCTCGGCACGAGTGAGTGAGCGCATTGGGGCGCCTTTCAGGCGCTCCCAAGCGAAGCGAGCGCTGTGCCGAGCCGCTCCGGGCCGCCCTGCGGGTGGGGGGGGGGGGGGGGGGGGGGGTGGGGGGGGGGCCGGGGAAGAAAGAGCGCGCCCCCCCCGCGCCCCCCCCCCCCCCCCACAAAACAAAACCCCCCACACCCCCCC
>JBBQMB010000139.1:0-5652 GCA_038328515.1 Sphingomonadales bacterium | reverse complement strand
CCGCCTTGCTGGCTTCATAGCCGTTGGTGAAGGCGGCGCCGGTGAACCCCGGCGCGATCGGGCCATCGGTGGTGCCGCAGACATAGGCGGTGGAGACGTGCAGCAAACCGGCCCCGCTGGCCCGCGCCACGTCGATGGCATGGCGCGTACCGTCGATGTTGACGGCGCGATAGACGTCCGCCGCCGCGTCGAACGCTGTCACCGCCGCCGAATGGACCAGCAGGTCGATGGTCGGCACTTGCGCCAGCCCCAGCCCTGCCACCCGCACATCGCCGCTGCGTGTCACCACTTCGCCGGGTGCGGGGTCGGCGCCTTCAGCCCGGCTCGGCACGGGTCGCCCCCGATTGTCGGTCAGGTCATGCCGCCGGTGCACCAGCGCCGTCACCGCATGGCCGGCCCCCGCCAACCGGGCGCATAATTCGCCGCCGATCAACCCGGCAGCCCCCGTCACCAATATTCGCATGAAATCAGCAGCAGCCGCTCGATGCCACCGCACCGGCCGCGACAGTATCGAACGGCAGGCTGGTCCCGCACCCGGCAAAAATGCCGTAGTGGCGCGAGAAATCCCCGATAAAATCGAAATGCCGGGCAAAGCGCGTGTCGTGGAGCATTTTCCAGCTATTGCCACACACCGGGAAAACCTTGCCGGTTTCGATGACATGATGCTTGTCGAGCGTGAAGCGGTTGGGCTGCCCATCGACCGTGCCGCGATAGACCACGGCCTGGCCATAATCCTCGCATTCGGGCTCGAGGCCTGCCAGTTTGAACAGCCGGAAGGTCGCCGAATAAAAGCCGATGCCATCGACCATCGCTGCTACGGCATCATCGCCGATGCCGAGCGGCCGATCGGTGACCAGCCGCGGATCATCGAACCCCGCCGCCTTGGCCAGGGTGAGGAAATCATTCCAGTACAGCGCCCCCGACAGGCATTCACCGTGGAGCACCGGATCGGATTTCAGCGCCTCGGGTACCCGGCGATCGGCATAAACATCGGAAAAATACAGCTCGCCACCCGGTTTGAGCAGCCGGTGGCAACTGCGAAACACCGCACCCTTGTCGGCAACAAGGTTGATGACGCAGTTCGAAACGATGACATCGAAACTCGCGTCGGGCAGGCCCAGCGCCGCTAGCTGTTCGATATCGCCTTCAACGAAATCGACATTGGCAAAACCAAAGGCAGCGGCGTGCCAGCCCTGTGTGCCGCGGGCCACCGCCAATTGCTCGGGCGTCGCATCAACGCCCGTCACATGGCCGTTCGCGCCGACAAATTGCGCCAGCGCATAAACATCCTGGCCCGCGCCCGAGCCGAGATCGAGGATCCGCGCCCCGGCGATAGCGGCGGGCGCGATGAAGCCGCAGCCATAATAGCGCGCCGTCACATCGGGGTGAATGCGTGCCAGTGCAGCGCGCAGTTCCGGCCCCGGCGCAGCGGCGATGCTGCACGCATCGGTGCGCAGATCGGCCGATCCTTGCAGGACCTGGCCATAATAGTTGCGGCTGTTTTCGATATTCATGTCGGCGCCGTCCCTCAAAACCCTGTAAAGCGGTTCGCAGATTTGCGGTGATCGGTTACGCTTTGTGTGTAACCGGCACTGCGACTATGCCGAACCATCACCCATAACGCCACAATCCGGAGCGTATATCATCGCCGCATCCTCGCCTTTCGCCATTGCCGCCCGCCCGCTCGATCCGGCGAAATTCCGTGATCCGCGGATCACCGCCAAGGGCGAGCCGCGCGCGCATGTCGCGCTGCGCGCGCTGACGACTTTATGGTTCAACACCGGGACCCAGTGCAACCTTGCCTGCCGCGGCTGTTACATCGAAAGCTCGCCGACCAACGATGCGCTGGCTTATTTGTCGCTGGCCGACCTGACGCAATATCTCGATGAGATTGCCCGTGATGGCCTGCCGGTGCGCGAAATCGCCTTTACCGGCGGCGAACCCTTCATGAACCGCGATTTTCCAGCGATGATCGCGCTGGCGCAGGCACGCGGCTTTGATGTGCTGGTATTGACCAACGCCATGCGGCCGCTGCGGCGCTTCGAAGCGGCCGTGCGCGGGCTGGCGCGCGCGGGCCTGACCTTTCGCGTCAGCCTCGATCATTTCACCGTGGCTGCGCATGATGCCGAGCGCGGCGCGGGGAGTTTTGCCATCGCCATCGACGGCATCGAATGGCTGGCGGCGCAAGGTTTCGCCCTCGCGATTGCCGGGCGGCAACTGGCCGGGGAAGCGGCGGCAGTAGCGCAAGCCGGCTATACAGCCCTGTTCGCCGGGCTGGAAATGGCCTGCCCGCCGCTGGTGCTGTTTCCCGAAATGGACGCGGACGCCGATGTGCCCGAAATCACCACCGCCTGCTGGGACATCTTGCACGTCGATCCCGACAGCCTGATGTGCGCTTCATCGCGCATGGTCGTGCGGCGGCGCGGTGCCGATGCCCCGGCGGTGCTCGCCTGCACGCTTTTGGCCTATGACCCGGCGTTCGAGCTTGGCACGACTCTGGCGAGCGCCGCGCCGGTGGTCACGCTCAACCACCCGCACTGCGCGCGCTTTTGCGTGCTTGGTGGCGCCAGCTGTTCAGGCTGACGCCAGCTTTCAGCACTTTTTGGCGTTGCCGAGCCGGTTACCGACCACCGCGCCGCCGCCGGCGATAAGCGCGGTCGTACCCAGATTGGCACCGAGCACGGCCGCACCGACGCCGGCGACAGCGGCGCCGACAATCGTGCCATCGCGGCGGGCCTTGCGCTTGGCGGCCTGGCACTGGGCATAGCTGTTATAGGCGCGGCCATCATATTGATATTGCTGGGCGTGGTTCCGATGGCTCTTGGCCGCGGCGGGCATTGCCGGCGTGGCCATGGCGAAAGCGGCAATCAGCATGGGGGTGATAAAGCGCATGATAGTCTCCTGTTGAACCGACATAACCCTGTCACGGCTTATGTGACCACCGTCTTGTCACACCGGGCCTGAACATTGACAAACAACCTAGTTCATAAAAGGTTCAGCAGCGTTACGGAATATTCAGCACTATTCTGGTACTTGTTCGTCGAGGATCCCCCCCCATGTCGAAACTGTTGCTCGCTGCCGCCCTGACCTTCGTCCTTGCTGCCCCGGCGTTGGCTGACGACCGTGGCCGTGGCCGCGGCAATCCGGGAGGCGGCAATCCTGGCGGTGGTTATGGCCAGGATCGTGGCGGGGCACCCTATGGCATTGGCTATCAACGCGGTGGCGGTCCTCGCGGTGGTAACGACCGTGCCGGTTACGGCCAAGTCCGGGGCGGTAATGGTGACGGCTACAATGGCAATGGCGGATATGGTCGCGTCAGCGACAACCGCGGCGATAATTGGCGCGATAATCGCGGCTATGATCGGGCTGACAGCCGTGGCTTTGATCGCGGTTACGGTCGCGGCTATGACCGCGCCGATGATCGCGGCAATTTCGGGCGCAACAATTTCGGGCGCAACAATTTCGGGCGCGGCAACTTCGGGCGCGGCTATGCAGCGCCGGGCTTTTACAACCGCGCGGCCTATGGCTATGGCGGTTTCAATGCGCGTCCGGTCGTGCGCTACCGTCAGGCGTTTTACCCGCCGGCCTTTTATAATGGTGGTTTCGGAGGTTTCGGCGGCTTTGGCAACGGCGTGTCGATCAGCTATAATAATGGCTACCCGGTTGATTATGGACAATATTACGCGCCGCCCGTCTATGCCGCTCCGATTGCCTATGACCAATATTATCCGCAGCAGGGCTACGGCCAGGGCTACGGCCAGGGCTACGGCCAGGGCTACGGCTATGACGGCTGCCGTTCGACCGGCGCCGGTGCGGTTCTTGGTGCCATCGCCGGCGGTCTGATCGGCAATGGCGTCGCCGGGCGGCGTGATCGCGGGTTGGGCACGGTTATCGGCGCCGGTATCGGCGCGGTCACGGGCACGGCGATCGAACGCAACCAGCGCTGCGGTTACTGAGGCAGGGCCAGGCCGCCCGCCCGCTGGTTCAGGCTGCCTTGGCCTGGCGCGCTTCGCGTTCGGCCTTCAAGGCTTCGGCGATAAGGAACGCCAGTTCGATGCTCTGGCTGGCGTTGAGGCGTGGGTCGCACTGGGTCTGATAGCGGGCGGCGAGGCCTTCATCGGTAATGGCGATGGCGCCGCCGGTGCATTCGGTAACATTCTGCCCGGTCATTTCGATATGGATGCCGCCGGCATGGCTGCCCTCGGCGCGATGCACGGCAAACACGTTTTTGACTTCCGAAAGGATGCGGTCGAACGGCCGGGTCTTGAGCCCGCCGGCCGCCTTGATCGTGTTGCCGTGCATCGGATCGCACGACCAGATGACGCGCTTGCCCGCCTTTTGCACGGCGCGGATCAGGCGCGGCAGATGCGCCTCGACCTTGTCATGGCCAAACCGCGTGATCAGCGTCATGCGCCCCGGGATATTGCCGGGATTGAGAACATCGAGGAGCCGCAGCAAATCATCAGGCTCGGTCGTCGGCCCGCATTTGAGGCCCAGCGGATTGCCGACGCCGCGCAGGAATTCGACATGCGCGGAGCCGGCAAACCGCGTCCGGTCGCCGATCCACAGCATATGCGCCGAGGTGTCGTACCAGTCGCCCGTCAGCGAATCCTGCCGGGTCATCGCCTGTTCGTAGCCGAGCAGCAGCGCTTCATGGCTGGTGAAAAAGCTGGTGCCTTTCAATTGCGGCACGGTTTCGGGCGAAATCCCGCACGCCGCCATGAAATCCAGCGCTTCGCCGATCCGGTCCGCCAGCGCCTTATACTGTTCGGACCAGAGCGAGCGCCCGGTGAAATCCAGGTTCCATTTATGCACCTGGTGGAGGTTGGCATAACCGCCGCTGGCAAAGGCGCGCAACAGGTTGAGCGTTGCCGCCGACTGCATATAGCCGGTGCGCATGCGTTGCGGATCGGGTGTGCGCGCGGCGGCAGTGAACGCCATGTCGTTGACATTGTCACCGCGATAGCTTGGCAGCGAAACACCGCCGATTTCTTCAAAATCCCCCGATCGCGGCTTGGCATATTGCCCCGCCATGCGGCCGACCTTCACCACCGGCATTTTGGAGGCAAAGGTCAGCACCACTGCCATCTGCAGCAGCACGCGAAACGTATCGCGGATGTTGTTGGGGTGAAAATCGGCAAAGCTTTCAGCGCAATCACCCCCCTGGAGCAGAAACGCGTTGCCCGCTTCGACATCGGCGAGTTGCGCTGTCAGATCGCGCGCTTCGCCGGCAAAAACCAGCGGCGGATAGGATTGCAACTCGCTCTCGACCGCCTGCAAGGCCGCCGCATCGGGATAGGTCGGCAACTGCCGCGCCTCATGGGCGCGCCAGCTTGTCGGGGTCCAGGTGTTTGTATTGGTCATAATAGCGGTTTCCAAGGCGCAGGTCGCCCGGTGACGCAAGAAATACGGCTGTTTCATCCCCCCTCTCCCGCCTGCGGGAGAGGCGAGACGCGCGCCAGCGCGCCGGGTGAGGGTGTTTCTTATGTGGTCACGCTAGGCGCACCCTCACCCGCCGGCGGGAGAGGGGTCACTTCATCAACACGAGCTCTTCACTCATCGTCGGATGCAGCGCGACCGTGTCATCGAACTGCGCCTTGGTCAGCCCGGCCTTGATGGCGATCGCCACCACTTGCAAAATCTCCGGCGAAT
>JBBQMB010000138.1:0-5744 GCA_038328515.1 Sphingomonadales bacterium | reverse complement strand
GGCATGTTGTGCCCGGGTGGTGTCAGTCCACATCGTTCGTCCTTCGAGTTCTTCGCAAAACCCGCAGAATCAGACATGTGTCAGCGCGTCAAGCGCAACCGACTGATATCACCCAACTTAGTTTTGGGTCAGACACTTAGGGGTGCGGGTTGACGCTTTGCCTCCGGGCCGGCGCTGACTGGCGGCTTGGAGCGTTTGATGCCGGGAAAAATTAGCGCTGCCTCGTCTGCCCGATATTGCATCGCACGTCGAAGAACATCGACCGACGCGGGCGCCAAGGGAATTGCGTGGGGATTCTTCTTGTCCTTACGTTTCGTCCGCTCGCTAGGAATCGTCCAAATGGCGGCATCGAAATCGATCTCGTCCCATGTTGCGCAGCGCACCTCGCCGCTGCGCGCGGCAGTTAAAATTGCAAACTCCAGCGCCAGCGCGCCCATCCCCTCTCGTCCCCGCAGCCTCGTCAAAAATGTCGAAACATCGGCGAACGGCATCGATTTGAAATGACCCCGGGTTCCGCGGTGCTTGGGTAACCCCTTATCGAGGACCCGAGCCGCCGGCGCCCCAACATCCCGATGTCCTTCCGCATATGCCCAATCGGGCACCGCCGTGACGCGCTGGCGAACGCGGCGCGCAGTTTCAGGCTTGGAAAGCCAGATTGGCTGCAGAACTTCGAGGATATGTCCGCGTTCGACCTCATTCACCGGCTTTTCACCGACGATCGGGAATGCGTAGGTTTAAAGCGTGCGAATCCATTGCTGGCGATGCTTGCCGTTGGACCAGTTACCTAGTTGCGCTTTGTGCATGGCAACAGCGACAGAACGAAATGTCGGGGTCGTGGCGTTCGCCTTTACACGCTCGGCTACGGGATCGAGCCCGGCTTTGAACTGGTGGCGGATCTCGTCGCGCGCTGTGCGGGCTGCCTCCAGCCCAACCTTGTCGAGACTGCCTAGGCCGAAATCGCGGCGCCGACCAGCGACTTGCATTCTTACCGTCCAAGAAGCGGCAGGCGGCTTCCGAACCTCCAAAAAGAGCCCGCCGCCGTCACTGTGGCGGCCCGCACTCTTTCGCAGCTTGTCGAGTTGGATCGCCGATATGAGCTTCTCAGCCATAATGGTCCCCTTAGCCTTCCCCACAGCGCTCCCCACGCCTATCGTGGGATTCTGGGGAACGCAAGGGAACGCCGAGGAATAAAAAGCGAGGCTTTTAGAGCTTTTTCCTAAACTTTTCGGTCATTTAGGGTCAGTGGGAAATAGGAATTTGGCGGAGTCGGAGGGATTCGAACCCTCGGATCCAGTTACCCAGATCGGCAGTTTAGCAAACTACTGGTTTCAGCCGCTCACCCACGACTCCGCGCAGCGCGGGCTATAACTGGGCTTGGCCGGGCTTGGCAACCTTTGATGCGCGCATGGCGTTGCAAAGCTGTGGAAAGTTCTTGAAGTACCGTTATCGGCCGACACTGACATAGGCGATCCCGCGGCGCGCCATTTCCTCGGGCCGGTAGATGTTGCGCAGATCGACGATTGCGGGGGTTTTCATCAGCGATTTTACCCGGTCCATGTCGAGGGCGCGAAACACATCCCATTCGGTGACCAGGACGGCGACATCGGTACCGGCGAGGCAGGCATAGGGGTCGGTGGCATATTCGACGTTGTTCAGCACCAGTTGCGCCTGTTCGGTGCCCACAGGATCGAAGGCGCGGATGTTGGCACCGGCATCCTGCAGGGCCTGGACGATGGCGATGGCGGGGCTGTCGCGCATGTCATCGGTGTTGGGCTTGAAGGTCAGGCCGAGCACTGCCACGGTCTTGCCGCGCACGTCGCCGCCGGCAAGGGCTATCACCTTTTTTGCCATGGCGCGTTTGCGCTGGTCATTTACCGCCGCGACGGTTTCGACAATGCGCATCGGCGCACCGGCATCCTGCGCGGTCTTGACCAGCGCCAGCGTGTCCTTGGGAAAGCAACTGCCGCCATAGCCGGGGCCGGCGTGCAGGAATTTGCTGCCGATGCGGTTGTCGAGGCCGATGCCGCGCGACACATCCTGGACATCGGCGCCCACCGCTTCGCACAGGTCGGCGATTTCGTTGATGAAGGTGATCTTGGTGGCGAGAAACGCATTGGCGGCATATTTGATCAGTTCGGCAGTGCGCCGCGCGGTGAACATGATCGGTGACCGGTTGAGGAACAGCGGGCGGTACAACTCGGTCATCACGTCGCGGGCGCGCGGATCTTCGGTGCCGACGACAATCCGGTCCGGGCGCTTGAAATCGCCGATTGCGGCGCCTTCGCGGAGAAATTCGGGGTTTGAAACCACGGCGAATTCGGCGTCGGGATTGGCCAGACGCATGATGCGTTCCACTTCATCGCCAGAGCCGACCGGCACGGTCGATTTGGTCACGATGACGGTGTAGCCCTTGATGGCCAGCGCGATCTCGTGGGCGGCGGCGTAGACGTAACTGAGATCGGCATGGCCATCGCCGCGCCGCGAGGGTGTGCCGACGGCGATGAAAATCGCTTCGGCATTGGCAATGCCGCCGATCAGTTCGGTGGTGAAGGTCAACCGCCCGGCGCTGGTATTGCCGGCCACGAGTTCGGCCAGGCCCGGTTCAAAGATCGGCATGATGCCATTGTTGAGGCGGTCGATCTTTGACGGGTCCTTGTCGACGCAGACCACATCATGGCCGAAATCGGCAAAACAGGCTCCGGAGACAAGGCCGACATAGCCCGAACCGATCATTGCGACGCGCATGACGACCCTTTGAATATAATGACCATCGCGCAGGTCAGGCTGGGCGAGCAGAAAGCCCTGCGAGCGGTAGCATGGCGAGGGGGGCGGCGAAAAGCCATTCTCCATGAAACTTGCCGACTGCCAATTCGGGTCATTGGCTGTTAAGCTTGCGGCGGTGATCATGCGGCGCAAGGCCTTGGGAGACGAAGATGAAATTTGCAGCTCTGGCGATTGGTGTGCTGCTGGTTACCCCGGTAGCGGCCGTGCGCGCGCAGCAGGCGACAGCGGCGACGCAAGCGGCTGTGCCAGCGCCATTGCCACCGGCACAGCCACCGACCTATGCCGAACAGGATGTGCTTGGCGCGGCTGAAGATGTGTTTGGCAAGGGTGCCGAAGGTCTTGCCGAAATCGTGCGGCGCAGCTTCAAGGAGCGCGGCCAACCCAACGGCTATATCGTCGGGCGCGAAGCCGGCGGTGCGATCATCTTCGGGCTGCGCTATGGCTCGGGCACGCTGTTTCACAAGGTCGAAGGCCAGATGCCGGTACACTGGACCGGGCCATCGGTGGGTTTCGATATCGGCGGCGATGGCTCAAAGACCTTTGCGCTGGTGTATAATCTCAACAACACCGAAGACCTGTTTCGCCGCTATCCCGCTGCCGAGGGCAAGGCCTATCTGATCGGTGGGTTTGCCGCCAACTATCTCCAGCGTGATGATGTTGTGATCGTGCCGATCAAACTCGGCGTCGGCTGGCGGCTGGGGATCAACGCCGGCTATCTGAAATTTTCGAAAAAGGGCAAGTTGCTGCCGTTCTAACCCTTGATCCGCCCGAGCAGCGGCGCGCCGGCCTGCAACCGCGCGATATTGTCCCCCAACCGACCAAAGACTCGCTGTGAGGTTTCGGGGCAACTCCACGAGATGTGCGGGGTTATCCGAGCGCGCGGATGGCCGATCAGCCAATGGCCGACAGGCAGTGGTTCCGGCTCGGTAACATCGAGCGAGGCCCAGAGACGTTCCTTGTCGAACTCGGCTTTCAGCGCATCATCATCGATGATCGCGCCGCGCGCGATATTGATGATGTGCGCCTGGGCCTTCATGGCGCCAAGGAAAGCGCCGCCGACCAGCCCGCGCGTGTTGGCATCGATGGGCGCTGCGATAACGAGATGATCGGCGCGGGCGGCAAGCTCGGCCAGCGGCACCAGTGTTACACAGGGGTCGGGCGACGGCGCATCCGAGTGGCGGGTGGCGATGATCTTCATGTCGAAGGCCCGGGCATAGCGCACGACCTGCAACGCGATCGAACCGAGACCCAGCAGGCCTAGCGTGCGCCCGCTCAGCGAGCCGAGCGGCTGACTGATCATGGTGTTGCGATCGGGCCAGCCGGCGCCGGGCTGCAGGGTCACATGCGACAGACGCTTGGCATGGGCGAGCATCACCGCCATGACATATTCCGCAATCGGGATCGAATTGGTGCCCGAAGCGCTGGCGACAACCGGCGCTTCAAACAGCCATTCGGGATAATCATCGAGCCCGGCGCTGGCGATCTGCACCAATTTTGTCGTGCCGGGCCAACCGGCGGGGCGCGGCGCATTCGCAACGCCGCGGGTGTCGCCCTCGCCATGGATGACGAACAATACATCGGCATCGACCGGCAGGTTCCAGCGGTTTTCCAGCGGCACATGTTCGGCGCTGGTCACGCCGGGCAGGCCGGCAATCATCGCCGACATGGCTGGAGCGAACTGATGAACGACGCGCATGTTGTTTCCCCAAGGCTTTCGCGCACCCTAACGATAGTCGAACACTTTCGCCATCTTGTCGTGGCGGGTCATCCCCCGCTATGGAACGCGAACGCACACCGCTCGTTCTTTCAGGAAACTGCACGCCATGGCTGAAATATTCGTCACTACCCGCGAAGGCACCGAAGTCGCGATCGCCGCCAAACCCGGCATGTCGGTCATGGAAATCATCCGCGATGGCGGCATCGACGAATTGTTGGCGCTGTGCGGCGGCTGTTGTTCGTGCGCGACCTGCCATGTGTATGTGGAGGCGGGTGATGCCGGCGAAGCGGGGGACGATGAAACCGACCTGCTCGACAGTTCTGACCATAAGAAACCCAATTCGCGGCTGTCGTGCCAGATCGCCTTCACCGCCGCGCTCGACGGGTTGAAGGTTACGATCGCGCCCGAAGATTGATGACGGCGTTGCTGCTCCCGAGGCTGGTTCTGGCCTCGGCGAGCCCGCGCCGGGTGGAATTGCTGGCGCGGCTGGGCGTGGTTGCCGATGCCATTGACCCCGCCGATATCGATGAAACCCCGGCGAAAGGCGAAACCCCGCGCTGCCATGCCGAGCGGCTGGCGCGCGAAAAATGCGCGACCGTTTCGGCGCGTCACCCCGGCGCGCGGGTGTTGGCGGCTGATACGGTGGTGGGGGTGGGCCGTCGCATCCTGCCCAAGGCCGAGGATGAAGCGACAGCGCGCGCCTGTCTGGCGCTGTTGTCGGGGCGACGACACCGGGTCACCACCGCCGTCGCGCTGGCGGATGCGCACGGCCATATCCGCCTGCGCACCAGTGAAACCATCGTGACCTTCCAGCGGCTCGATGGTGCCGCCATCGATAGTCTGATCGCAGCGGGGGATTGGCGTGGCAAGGCCGGCGGTTATGCCCTGCAGGGCAGTGCCGAAGCCTATGTGCGGTGGTTGTCCGGTAGCTGGTCGGGCGTGGTTGGCCTGCCGCTGGCGGAAACCCGGGCGCTGCTCGCGACCGCATGAGCACCGAAATCCTGATCGAACGCGGTATCGGCGCAACGCGAGCGCTGGTGGTCGCTGCCGGCGTGGTGGTCGCTGCCTGTATCGAACGCGATGATGATGGGCCGGCGGCAGGGGCAATGCATGTCGCGCGGTTGACCAAAATCCTCGAGCCGGGCCGGCGCGGCATCATGCGGCTTGGTGATCATGACGGGCTTATCGAGCCTTTGCCCGCATGTGCCGAAGGCGGGCTGCTGCGGGTTGAAGTCACCCGGGC
>JBBQMB010000137.1:0-5750 GCA_038328515.1 Sphingomonadales bacterium | reverse complement strand
CCCCCGGCCCCCCCCCCCACTACATCTGCCCCCCCCCCCGGGGGGGGGGGGGGCCGGGGGGGGGGGGCCTCCCCACCGGAACCGTACCCCCGGCGAGAAAGAACCCACCCCCGACCCCTCCCGCAAGCGGGAGGGGAGAAGGAAGAAAAAATGGCCGGCACCTTCACTTTCGAACTCGTCTCCCCCGAACGGCTGCTGTCGTCGGCACAGGTCGCCATGGTTGTGGTGCCGGGCAGCGAAGGCGACTTCGGTGTCCTCCCCGGCCATGCGCCGGTGATGAGCACCATCCGCCCGGGCGTGATCGAAGTTTATGCCACCGAAGGCACTACACCCTCGGCGCGCTATGCAATCGAAGGCGGCTTTGCCGAAGTGACGCCGCAAGGCCTGACGATCCTCGCCGAAGCGGTAACGGCGCTCTGACGCTTCGCCCCTCTCCCGCCTGCGGGAGAGGCGGGCTCCCGATCAGGCCAGAGCTGCCACCGCACAGGCCCCAAATAGCAACAAACCGGCACTGCGGTTGCTCCTGAACAGCACCAGAACCGTCGCCGGCCGCGTGTCAGACAGCCGCCAGACCTGCCAGAACAGCTGCGCCGCCAGCGGCAACAACCCCGCCAGCACCAGCAAATCGGGCCGCACCACCCACAAAGCCGCCCCCCAACACCCCAGAGCGACGGCATAAAAGCCCGCAACCCCCACGCGCGCCCGGCTCCCGAGCGCTCGCGCCGATGATTTTATGCCCGCCAGCGCATCATCCTCGATGTCTTGCAGCGCATAAATCGTGTCATATCCCAGCGTCCACGCCACCCCGCCGGCATAAAGCAGCGCCATCGCGGCATCAGGCTCGGTAATCGCCGCATAGCCGACCAGCGCCCCCCAGTTGAACGTCAGCCCCAGCCACGCCTGTGGCCACCAGGTAATCCGCTTCATGAAGGGGTAGCCCGCGACCAACAGCAGGCTGGCAATCGCCACACCCTGCGCCAATGGCCGCAATTGCAGCACCACGACTAGCCCCAAGAGCGACAGCGCCACCGCAAAAACCAGCGCATGCCTGACTGAAATCGCGCCGCTCGCTACCGGTCGGGCGCGGGTGCGTTCCACTTGGGCATCAAGATCGCGGTCGATTATGTCGTTCCACACGCACCCGGCGGCACGCATAATCAGGCTGCCGAGCCCGAACCACAGCAGCAGCACGCCATCGGCAACCAGCCCATCCGCCAGCGCGACGCCCCAGGCACAGGGCCAGAACAACAGCCACGACCCCGCTGGCCGGTCCATCCGCGCCAGCCGCGCATAGGGCTGCACACGCGCCGGCAGCCGGGCGATCCAGCCGTTTTCGGCATCAGGCGACGGTTTCGCCGCGGGCGGGATGATGCTAGCCATGGCCCCATGAGCGAAAACGCCCCCGATCTGTCAACCACACCGCGACTTTATGTCGATGTGCCGCTCGCGGCAGGGGCGATGGTCATGCTGCCGCCGCCGCAATCCCACTATCTGGGCAGCGTCATGCGCCGCCAGCCGGGTGATATCGTGCGCTTGTTCAACGGCAGCGCCGGCGAATGGGCGGCGCGGGTCGACAGTGTTGGCAAGAAAATCGTGATTCTTGTCGTTGTCGAACAGTCTTGCCCGCAGGAAGTCATGGCCGATATCTGGCTTTGCGCGGCGCCATTGAAGCGCGGCCGCATCGATTGGGTGGCGGAAAAGGCCTGCGAACTGGGCGTCGCGCGGCTGGTTCCCGTGGTGACGCGGCGCACTATTGTGGACAAATTGAACCTTGATCGCCTGCGCGCGCATATGGTGGAGGCCGCCGAACAATGCGGCCGCACCGCGATTCCCGGCGTTGCCGAGCCGCTTTCGTTGGCGGCACTGCTCCGCGACTGGCCAGCGGAGCGCGGCTTGATCTTCGCCGATGAAGCCGGGGGTGAACCGCTGGCAGCGCTTTGTGCCCGTATGGCCGCCCCCGTCGCTATCCTCATCGGCCCCGAAGGCGGCTTCACCCCCGAAGAACGCGCCGCGATCCGCGCCGTGCCGGGGGCTGTGGCGGCCAGCCTAGGCCCGCGCATCCTGCGTGCCGATACCGCCGCTGTGGCCGCTGTGGCGGTCTGGCAGGCGCTGACTCCGGTTTTAGGGACAATGCTCTAGCCCGGCACCGCGTTGATTACGCGCTCTGCCGCTGCATCGACGGCATCATGGCTCCAGCGGAAAGGGACGTGTTGACCCGCCGCCCAGCGCGGGAACAAGTCACGGTAATGGGCACTGGTGGCATCGCCCGACTGCCCCGGCGTGTTGATTATGACGCTGTTGTCCCACGCCCCGACATCGAGAACCATGCGCACCGACGCCCCGGCATTGAGGCGGAAATCGGCGCGTGGCGCGGCGGCCATGACTGTTGAGCTATCGCCGCCCAGTGGCAACGGGCCGACGCGGCGTTCGGTTTCCAGCCCGGGGATGAACAGTGCCGGCACGAAATCGGCGGTGTGGAGCGTCCCCCAGTGCCACCGCGTGGCATCGGGACCAAGACGTGTCTGGGCATCGCGCCACGCCGCCCCCAACGTGGCGCGCAGCAGCGGTGCGCGATCGGCGACCGGCAGCAGTCCGGTCTTGCCTTCCAACGTGTCGATAATACCCTCAAGCGTCGGGTTACCGAAATTGGCGCGGGCGGCGGGGGCGACAAGTGCCGCCACCATTGCATCGGGCAGATGCCGGCGCAGCCAGATTTCATACAGCGCCGCGGCGGGTGATTCAGCGCCGAGACGGCCATCCCAGCGCGCCAGCAGCCGGATTGCAGCAGCTTCGCCGGGATCGTTGCTTGTCAACCCGGCCAGTGCTGCCACATAGCGCCGCGCCAACGGGCTGGTTATATCGCCCTGCAGGTCCATGGCGTCGATCAGGCTGAATTTCGGCTTGCTGGCGATAACATCGTCGATACGGTTGATGCGCGAGCGGTCGGCCCATTCATAGCCCAAGGGAAAGCCATAGCCAGTGGGCAGATTCTGGGCATTGGCGGTGGCGATCCAGCCCTTTGCTGGATTCAGCAGTTGCGGCAGCACCGCGGGCGCCAGCAGCCCGCGCCAGCGATAGGCATCACCCGCCGGCACCGGCAACAGGCCGTCGCCGCTCGCTCGATCGGGGGCAAAGCCGACCGCCGACCAGCCGATGTCGCCGTTTTTGCTGGCGAACAGCAGGTTGAGCGCCGGGGCGCCCCAATGGTCGCGCACGCCCGCGAAATCGGCCCAGTTTTGCGCCCGCCATGCCCAACTTGCGTTGAAATAGGCCGAGGCGCCGGGTCTGCTCCACGTGGCGCGCAGCGCAAAGCGGGTGCCATCGGCGGCGGTGTGGATGATCGGGCCATCGACGCCATACTCAAGCGTGACGCTGCGTTCGCTGCCGCCCGCCACGGCTATGCTTTCGGTGATCGTCGTGACTTTGGCGCCCGGTGGCAGCACCACCAGATCCTGCTGATCGGTGTAAAAGATCGTCAGCGCCCAGCCGATATCGTCATTATGGCCAAAACTGATGCCAGGCAGGGCCGGTTCGCCCGCCCCGGCGATATGGAGCCCCGGCGCTTCGAGATGGCTGATGTAACGCAACGACGGCACGCTGTGTTCGCGGTGCGGATCGCCCGCCAGGATCGGCCGCCCGGTGCTCGATCGGCCCGGCGCGATGACCCAGTTGTTCGATCCGTCGCGGCGTTCGGGGTCGGCGGCATCGGCAAGCGTTATGACCAGTCGGCCATCGAACTTCACCCCCGCGGTGCCAAGCGAATAATCGGCCAGCACATCGGCGGGAATGCGGCACGGGTCGATCCCCTTGGGCAGGACGATCTTGTGCGCCGGGCTGAGGGGGCGGCGTAGTGGTTCGAGCCGCATATCACCGCCGCACAGCGCCCGGGCGCGGGCGACTTCGCTGGCAAGGTTGCTGACCAGCGCGTTGGAACGGATGCGGACGATATCATCGGCCGTCCAAAGTTCGGGCACCGATCGGGTTGCGGTGAATTCTGCCGGCAATGGCTGGCGGCCGGCTCGGGTGTCGGCGACAAAGGCGTTGATCCCGGCGGCAAAGCCTGCGGTCCAGTCACGCGCTTCGGCCGGGTAATTCGCCCATTCGGCGGCCATGTCGCCGCGAAAGAGCAGCAACCGGCTCGCCCGGTCCTGCGCGACGAAATCGGGGCCGAAGCTGGCGGCGAGGCGGCCGAGTCCGCGTTTGCGCCACAAATCGATCTGCCACAGCCGATCGCGGGCGACGGCATAGCCTTGCAGGAAGAACGCATCGCGAGGATTGGAGGCGCGAATGTGGGGAATGCCCCAAAGATCGATGACGATGCTGCCGGGGGCAGCCAGGCCGGGCAGAAGCCGCGTTTCCTGCCGCACGGAAGGCGCGATTTCGGCAAGGGCCGGAGCGGTGAGGGCAGGGGCGGCGAGCGTTGTCAGCAGCAGCAACGGCAACAGGCGCTTCATCATTTCCCCCCAGGCAACAGCAGCGGCAAATCGAGCCCGACTGGCCGCCGCTGCCAACCGATGCGGCCTATTCTGCCGCCAACGCCACCACGGGCCGCGCCTGCGGGCCGCGCACCAGCGTACCGGGCAGGGCGCCGGTCATGGTGCCATTGCGGAACGTGACTTCGCCATTCTTGATGGTCATCACATAGCCGGTCGCCTTTTGCAGCAGGCGCTTGCCGCCTGCCGGCAGATCGAACGCCATCCAGGGTGCACCCAGCTTCAACGTCTTCATGTCGATGAGGTTGATGTCGGCGAGCATGCCCGGCACCAACTGCCCGCGATCGTTCAGGCCATAAAGCCGTGCTGTGTCGCTGCACTGGCGCTTGATGGCGTTTTCGATGCTGATGCGGCCGCGCGCGCGGTCCCGCACCCAGTGCTGGAGCAGGAATGTGGGCGAGGCGGCATCGCAGATGGTGCCGCAATGCGCGCCGCCATCCGAGAGCGAAATCACCGTATCGTCGCGGTTGAGCAGCCCTTCGATGAAATCGAGATTGCCATCGGCATAGTTCAGAATCGGGAAATAGATAAAGCCGGTGCCGCCATTGGCGCAGAGCAGATCATAGGCATATTCAGCCGCCGGAACGCCCGCCGCCTGTGCCAGTGCCGCGATGGTCTGGTGCTGGCCGGGTTCATAATCAAAGCCGTCGCCCATGGCATATTGCAGGCCGAAACCCATGGCGATGGCATAATAGAGCGCCTGCACATCCGATGGCGGGATGACGCTGTCTTCGGCGAGCAATTGCGCCTTCCACGCCGGGTCACTCAGGTGCGCCCATTGTTCAGCCCAGGGCAACCCGGCAATCGCCTGCCATGATGGCCGGAAGGCAAAGGGGTTGGCGGTGCCGCGCCACGCCATCAAAATGCCGGTGCCACGCAGGGCGATCTGGGCAACGATATTGGCGCCATCGGCGTTCCATTTCGCCGTTTCGGCCATCTGTTCTTCCCAGGGGAGTTCCTTGGCGATGCTTTGCAGCATGGCAAAGGTGACGGGCATGCCGGTTTCCTTGGAAAGCGCCCCCATCCAGCCGAATTCATCCCATTCGCGGCGCAGGTCACTCGCCATTTCAAAAACGCCATGCCCGGCACGGGCGACGGCGCGGCCGATGCCGATCAGCTCCTCCTTGGTCGCCGTGGTGCCCGGGACGAGTTCGCCATCGACTGATTTGTGAAGGACGGTGCGCGAGGTTGAAAAGCCGAGGGCGCCCGAGCGCAGCCCTTCCTCGACGATCGCGCTCATCTGGGCGATTTCATGTT
>JBBQMB010000136.1:0-5808 GCA_038328515.1 Sphingomonadales bacterium | reverse complement strand
CAAGCCTCGGCCGCATGCCATGAGGCTTCGGACGCCAGCAGCTTGGCCATATTGGCCTCGGTTCCGCACGGTGCACCGGCATCGAACAGCGCCGTTGCATGATCGACCATCAACGCGGCAGCACTCAGTTGGACATGCGCGCGCGCAATCGGGAATTGCACCCCCTGATTGGCACCGATGGCGCGGCCAAAGACATTGCGCTCGGCGGCATAGGCCGCAGCGCGATCAATGAAAAAGCGCCCGTCGCCGATACATTCCGCCGCGATCAGCACGCGCTCGGCGTTCATGCCATCCAATATGTAGCGAAAGCCCTGCCCCTCCTCACCGATGAGATTGGCCACCGGCACCCGCAGATCGTCGAAAAACAATTCGGTGGTGGCGTGGTTGAGCATCGTGCGGATGGGGCGAATGGTCAGGCCATTGCCCACCGCCTCGCGCAGATCGACAAGCAGAACGCTCAGGCCATCACCCGGGCGCGCCACATCCGCCCGCGCTGTCGTGCGCACCAGCAGCACCATCAGGTCGGAATGTTCGGCGCGGCTGATCCAGATTTTCTGGCCCGAAACGACATAATCATCGCCATCGCGCCGGGCAAAAGTGCTGATGCTGCTGGTATCGGTGCCGCTGCCCGGCTCGGTCACGCCAAAGGCCTGCAGCCGCACCGCCCCGCTGGCAATGCCGGGCAGCCAGGCGGCCTTTTGCGCCGCGCTGCCATGTTTGAGCAACGTGCCCATCACATACATCTGGGCATGGCAGGCGCCACCATTGCCGCCCGAATGATGAATTTCTTCCAAAATCGCCGCCGCCGCCGCCAGCCCCAGCCCGGCCCCGCCATAATTTTCCGGGATCAACGCCGAAAGAAACCCCGCCGCCGTCAGCGCTGCCACAAATTCGGTGGGATAGCCGCGCGCGCGGTCCTTTTCCTGCCAATAAGACCCGGGGAAATCGGCGCACAAGCGGCGCACGGATTGGCGAATTTCGGGAAAGCTGTCGATGGCCATGCCGCTGTGTAACCGAGCCGCATCCGCGCTCCAAGCGTCAAGGCTTTAGCATCAACGCCGCGCCACCTCGTTCATGAAGCGCACTTCGTCGCCTGCCACCAGCCACGGCACTTCAGCCGCAACAACGCCGAGCAGATCGGCAAGCGGCTCCATCTCGGCCTTGGCAAAATTGCCCAGCACATGCCCGGTCACGCGGTCCTTGTGGCCGGGATGGCCGATGCCCATCCGCACCCGCGCATAATCATTGCCGATATGCGCATCGATCGAGCGGATGCCATTATGCCCCGCCGCGCCGCCGCCATGCTTGACCTTTACCCGGAAGGGATCAAGATCGAGCTCGTCATAAAAAACCGTCAGCGCTTCGGCCGCCACCAGCTTGAAAAAGCGCACCGCTTCACCGACCGAACGGCCGCTATCGTTCATGAATGTCGCGGGTTTGAGCAGGGTGATCTTGTGATCACCGATGCGGCCTTCACTGGCCAGACCCAGAAACCGGGTCTTCCACGGCCCAAAGCCATGGACGGCAGCAATGGCATCAACCGCCATGAAGCCGATATTATGGCGGTGGAGGGCATATTGCGCCCCCGGATTCCCAAGGCCGGCGAAGACTTTCACCGCACCGGCCTCAGGGTCAGGTTCAGGGTCAGGGTCAGGCTGGCGTTTCGACAGCGGCGGTTTCAGCAGCGTCGGTTTCGCTCTTCAACGCCGAAGGCGCGACCATGGTGGCGATGGTGAAATCGCGATCATGGATGTGTGACGTGACGCCCTTTGGCAGCACGATCGCGCTGATGTGGATCGAATCACCGACATCGCGGCCAGCCAGGCTGACTTCGATCTGGTCGGGGATGGCGTTCGACGCGCAATCAAGCTGAAGTTCATGGCGAACGATGTTGAGCACCGCGCCGCGCTTCATGCCCGGCGATTTGTCTTCGTCGGTGAAATGCACCGGCACCTGCACGGTGATGACGCTGTTGCCCGAAAGCCGGAAGAAATCGACATGGATGGGACGATCCGAAACCGGATGGAACTGCACATCGCGCGGCAGGGTACGAATGACCTTCCCGCCATCGATTTCGAGCTCGACGACACTATTCATGAAGTGGCCGCTCGAAAGCTGGCGGACCAGAATCTTTTCTTCGACATGGATCGTGACGGCCGGCTGGCCCGCCCCATAGATTACAGCCGGAACGCGGCCCGTACGACGCACTGCCCGAGAGGCTCCCTTGCCTGCCCGGTCACGCATCTCGGCCGCGAGCTTAAGTGTTTCGCTCATTGCTCGCCTTTCAAGATTACGATGTTCAAAGTCGCCCCGGGCCTCCAGGGATGCAGAATCGGGATAGCGACCATGAAGCGGCGCGCTTAAGCGATGGCGGGCAATAACGCAAGTTCGTCATCGCCCGGCCATGGTCGGGCGGCTCGCAACGCCGGCGCCTATTCGACCTTTTCAACCACCAGCCCGCGCGCGCGCAATTGCGCCAACAACCCCTGCGCCCCACCCAGATGCCCCGCCCCGACCGCCACGAACACCTTGCCCGGCCGCTTCATCACGCCGGCGATCCAGTCCGCCCAGCGGGTATTACGATCGGTTATCAGCACCTTGGCGAGCAGCGGCGAGGCATTGGCATCGCGGGCAAAATCCCGCGCAATCGTGTCGACATCGCCTGCCCGCCACAAGGCGACAAGCTTGTCGATCTCCCCCTTGGCGGCAGCAACATCGTCAAGCGTCGCTTCGAGCATCAATATCTGATCGGCTTCAGGCAAATTGTCGAAAAAGCGCAATTGCTGTTCCGGGGTTTCGAGACCGATGATCGGTTTGCTCGTCGCCCGCGCCAATGTTGTCAGCCGGGTTTCAACGCCATTGTCAGATGAAATGCCAAGGGCGCTCAACGTCGTCTGGCTGATCGTCAACGCTGCCAGCCAGGTCGCCATGCGATCAAGCGCAGCGAGGGGCAAGCCGGTTTGCGCGGTGGCGGCGATCAGCTTGGCCGCGGCAGCTTTCGATACGCGCTGCATCAGCGGCTTTTGGCCCGGGCGCAAGCCGAGTTGGCTGAGCAACGGACCCAGCGCCATCCGGTCATCGGGCAGCACCGTTTCAAGGACCAGCGTATCGGCAGCCGCCAGCCGCTTTGTCACGGGTGGCGGCAAGTCGGGCGCGCCCGGCGGCAGGCCGCCACTATTAACTGCAGGCAGGCCGGAACTATTACCCGGCAGCGCATGCATAGTGCCGAAAATGCTGATTTCGGTATCGGCATCGCGCACCACCCAGAGCCCGGGCGCCGCCGCCGCGGGCACCGCGAGCGCCAGCCCCAGCAACAGCGTCAGCAGGCTTTTCACGCTGGCTTGGTCCAATATTCGTCCTTCAACAGCCGCTTGTAGAGCTTGCCGGTATCGTGGCGAGGCAGTTCAGCGCGAAAATCGACGCTCTTGGGGCACTTCACATGGCTCAGCCGCGCCCGACAAAAGGCGATCAGTTCGGCCTCGAGTTCCGGCCCGGCGCGCGCCATGTCACGCGGTTGCACCACGGCCTTCACCGCTTCGCCCATTTCGGCATCGGGCACGCCGAACACCGCGACATCAGCAACCTCGGAGTGGAGGGTCAGGGCATTTTCAGCTTCTTGCGGATAAACATTGACCCCGCCCGAAATGATCATGAACGCGGCGCGATCGGTGAGGAACAAATAGCCATCACTATCGACATGGCCGATATCGCCAAAGGTCGCGCCATGTTCGCCGGTGACGCTGGCGGTTTTGGCGGCATCGTTATGATATTCAAAACGCGGCCCATTGGCGAAATAGATGCGGCCGGTTTCGCCGGGCGCCAGCACGCCATCATCATCGCCGAGCACACGGATTTCGCCCAGGATCGCCTTGCCGACCGATCCGGGTTTCTGCAACCATTCCGCCGAGGTGATGGTGGTGAAGCCCGCACCCTCGGTTGCCGAATAATATTCGTAAATGACCGGCCCCCACCAGGCGATCATTGCGTGTTTCACATCAACCGGGCACGGCGCCGCCGCATGAATGGCGACCTTCAGGCTGGAAACATCGTGGCGCGTCCGCGCCTCCTCGGGTAGTTTCAGCATCCGCACGAACATTGTGGGCACCAATTGGCTGTGGGTGATGTGATAGCGTTCAACCAGCGCCAGATAGGCTTCGGGGTCGAATTTTTCCATCACAACGACGGTGCCGCCAAAGCGATGCACCGACATGCAGTACCGTAGCGGCGCCGCATGATAGAGTGGCGCCGGCGACAGATACTGCATGCCGGGGCCGAACTGGTAAAGCATCGCGACGAGCCCGGTCAGCGCCTCACCGGCCTCGATCGCGCCTTCGGGCAGCGGCCCGCGCACCCCTTTGGGCCGGCCGGTGGTGCCGCTGGAATACAGCATGTCGCGGCCACAGCTTTCATCGGCGATCCGCCCTGCCGGCATCCCGGCGAGCGCCATATCGAGATCGGCAAAACCCGGGATCGCCCCGCCGATGGCATAGCGCGCCGCCACATCCCCCGACGCCGCCGCAGCGACCGCGCCAAGGCTCGCCGATGCCAGGAACAGTTTCGCCCCCGAATCGGCGAGGATATAGCCGGCTTCATCGGCGGTGAGCTTGGTCGACATGGCGACGAACACCAGACCCGACCGCTGTGCACCCCAGCAGATCGCCAGATAATCGAGGCAATTGACCAGCATCAGCGCGATCGTATCGCCGCGCTGCAAACCACGGTGACGCATCAACTGGGCGACCTGGTTCGATCGCACCTCCATTTCACCATATGTCATGGCAGCGCCAGTGCCGGCCATGATGATGGCGGGCGCATCGGGCGCGGTCGCAGCGTGAACGGACGGATGCATGTGTATTCCTCCCCTGAATGTTCAGCCGCTGGCGGCGGGCGCTTCGCTGCGCGCCAGCCAGCGATCAAGCCCGATCAGCGCCGCCATCAGCCCGACGAAAAAAGCCACCAGCGCGGCGATGTTCAGCATCACCTGCGACAAGCCATATTTGTTGATATCAATGAAGAAATAGGCGTATTTGCCGGTCAGCAGCCCGCGCCCCATGGCAACGCAGCAATAGGCCAGCGGCAAACCCATCGCCGGCAGGGCATGCCCCCACCCCAGCCGCCCGCGCCGCACGCACACCAGCCACCATAGCGGATAGGCGATCGGCACGACGGTGTGAAAGACCGTGTCGATCAGCAGGCGAAGGCCAGTCTGCGGGTTATACTGCACCAGCAGCGTGTTGTAGATCAGCCCGACGACAATGATGTAAACGACCGTCGCCGCCCGCGTACCGGACCGGGCAATCAGGGAATTGCTGTCGCCCTTCAGCGCGAAATGGGTGGTGACCAGCGCCACCAATGTGTTGGCCCAGATGGTGAAATAGCCATACAGCCGGAACGGCACCAGCCAGGCCGGCACACCTTCGCTGGCGGCGCGTTCAAGGTTGAGCCCGATCTGCACGGCAATCGCCGCCCAGATCAACAACGCGATCATCGCCGCGAGCAGCCGCGCCAGCCCGCTGTCGTCACGCATCGATCCATCCCAATCGGCTTTGCATCATCGCCCCTGCTTTGGCTGACAAGCCGGGCGGGAGCAAGGCCCGAGACCGGCCGGCCTTTCGCCCGGCAGCCAACCCGCCTAGACTTGTGCGAAATACGGGAATGATCGACCATGGTAACCAGCCACAACCGCACCTGCCATTTGTGCGAAGCCAATTGCGGCGTCATCATCACGACCGAGGGGCGCAACATCCTCTCGATCAAGGGCGACCCCGAAAACCCGCTGTCGCGCGGCCATGTCTGCCCCAAATCGCA
>JBBQMB010000135.1:0-5890 GCA_038328515.1 Sphingomonadales bacterium | reverse complement strand
GGGCACAGCTATGGCGCGCTGATCGCCCAGATGCTCGGCGGTGCCGGGGGCGTGGCCGACGCTGCCGTGAAAGCCGTTGTCGCCTGGTCACCGCCGGGGCCATTCCCGCCAGCGATAACCGCCGATACATGGAAGACGATGGCGAGGCCGATGCTGGTGGAAACCGGCACTGGCGACACGCTGCCGGTGATGGCGCCGACCTGGGATGTTCATCGCGTCAGCCATGATGTCGCGCCGGGGCCAGGCGTGCTGTTCGTGGGCGCCGGGGTCGACCATTATTTCGGCAATATCATCTGCCGGCCCGAACGCAGCGAGCCGGCGCAAGAGGCGCAATTTGCCGATGCGTTGGCCGTCACGCTGGGCTTTGCAGATGCCGTGCTGGCGGGGCGCGGCTTTGCCAGCCTGGCGCGGCCACCGCAGCCCGGCGCCAGTTGGGTCGAGATCAAGGCTTGATCCGCCGCCACTATGTCGATGGCCGATGGGGCCAGGTCCATGTGACGACGGCCGGCGCCGGGCCGACATTGGTGCTGCTCCACCAGTCACCGCTGTGCGCCCGCCAGTTCCTGCCGGCGTTTCCGGCGCTGGTGGCGGCGGGCTTGCGGGTTGTCGCGCTCGACACACCGGGTTTTGGCGCGTCCGATCCGCCGCCTGAACCAGCGTCGATCATCGAGCATGCCGACGCCTTGCTGGCCGTGCTCGATGCCGTTGCCGATGGCCCGGTGCATCTGCTTGGCCATCATACGGGAGCGTCAATCGGTGCGGCGCTGGCGGCCCGACATCCGGGCCGCCTCGCCAGCCTTGTTCTCAATGGCGTGCCACTGCTCGACGACGCCGAACGGGCATTTTTTGCGACCTTCCGCTTTGCGCCACTGACGCCGCGCGCTGACGGTGGGCATCTGCTCGATGCCTGGCAACAGCGGTTGAAAGCCACCCCCGGCTGGACCAATCTTGCCGCCATGCACGCCCATGTTGCCACGCAACTGGCCAATCCAGACCGGCATCATTGGGCGTTTGCCGCGGTTTTCGCGCATGATCTGGCGGCCGATCTCGCGCGCATCATCACGCCGACGCTAATCCTGACCAACAGCGGCGAGGATCTTTATGCGGCATCCCGGCGGGCCGCTGCCTTGCGGCCCGATTGGGCGTTTGCAGCGCTTGAGGACGGCACCCACGACATTGTCGATGAACAGCCGGCGGTGTGGACAGCGATTGTTGCCGGCTTTGTCAGGGCGCAACAGCTCGCGCTTTAGCGCGGCTGCGGCGTCAGCTTGGCGCTCGGCATGCCGGCAAGGATGATGTTGATCAGTCGGGAATTGTCCCATTCCGGCTGGCGCGGCGGGGCATTGCCGGTGCGCAGCACGATCAGTTGCTGCGAGGGCACGATATAGACGATCTGGTTGGAATTGCCGTCGAACATCACCAGATCGTTCGTCAGATAGGGTTCGGCGTGCAGCACCTTGGGCCCGGGCCGGTTCTGGTTGGCAAAGCCGCGCCGGTCGATATAGGTGCCGCCAAGCCATAGCCCCAGGCCATAATGCGGGTTCTGCGCTGTCGGCGTCTTCATCGCGGTGACATAGGATCGGGGCAGTAACTGCTTGCTGCCCCATTTGCCATCCTGTGCCACCAGCATTGCCATGCGCGCATAGCTTTGCGCCGGCAGCAGCGCGCAGCAGCCGCTGTGCGCCAGGCCATCGGGGCGGTTGATCCAGACCTGCCCACCGGCGGCGCCAATCGGCTTGAGTACTTCATTGCCGATGAATTCGGCATAGCGCCGTCCGGTGGCACGCTCGATGACCAGTGCGACGAGTTCGGATGTTGCGTTGCTATATTCGTAAATGCTGCCCGGCGCATCGGTCAGCGGATATTCCTCCAATATGATTTTTTCGTGGAAGGGGTGGAGATAGGCGCGGCTCCACATGTTCATCGGTTCGTTGGAAACACCCTGCGCGAGCAGGCCCGAGCGCATGTCGAGGAGATGGCGGATCAGCATGGCCGCCTTGGGTGTGCCCTGCCATTCGGGTACGAAATCGCTCACCGGTTGATCGAGCGACTTGATCTTGCCCAGGGCGATGGCGCGGCCGATGGCGAGCGCCGTTATCGGCTTGGCCAATGATTTGGAAACGATTCCGGTTGTTGCCGTGGTGCTGCCGAAATAGCGTTCTGCCACCACTTTGCCGTTATGGATCACGATGAAGGCGCTCGAATTATTGGCGCCGGCATAATCGGCAGCGGCCTTTATCGCCTCGGCGCTGATCAAGGACCGGGTCGCGGCCGGCAATGAATTCGGCGTTGCGCCTGGTACATTTTCAAGCGGTTCATAGCGGCTCAATTCGCCGCGGCCACTGGTGGCAATATCGTTGAAGCGCGCGGCATAAACCGCTTCGACATCGGCGGGATAGGTGGCCGCGATCAACAGCGGCGCCATCAACAAGGGGGCCAGCGCAGCAGCGGCGATACGAACGACATGGCGCATTGCATTCCCCGAGTGACGACCATCGCAATGTGGACGCGGCGGAATGGTGGCGCAGGCGCAGTGCCACGTCCATCCGCCCTGCGGATAAAATGGCGGCATTTTGCGTAAGACCTTCGGCTTTGCCTAGCGTTGTTGGTGTGGGAGAACCGACGATGCCGCGCCATGCCTATCCGCTCGACAGCCGCATCGCCGGCTGGATGGTCGCCCTTACCTATTTCACTCATTCGCAGCTGACGGTGTTTCTCGCCCGGTCCGATCGCTTCGGGCCGCTGCGCGAAACCTATCGAGGCTGGCACTATCTGCTTGGTACCATTGTCCTTGTCGCTGTGCTGTGGCGATTGTGGCTGTGGCGGCGGGATGGGGCCGTGGCCCCGGCGGCGGGGGTGCCGGCCGGCGGACATAATTGGGGGCGCTGGCTGGCGCTGGTCGCCTATTGCGTGATCCTGGCGGCGCCGCTGCTTGGCATCTTCTACGCCTGGGCCGATGAACTGAAAATCCACCTCGGGCCGTTCATCACCCTGCCCAATCTGATGCCGCGCAGCCGGCCGGTCTGGATGTTCACCGGCTATTTCCATTCGGGCATGGGCTTCATGATTCTGGTACTCAGCGTTACGGCGCTGTTGACGACGGCATGGGGTCTGCTGCGCCATGGTCGCGGCCTGTTGGCGCTGTTTCCGCCGGGTTTTGGCGCACAGATATTCTTTGGCGTTACAAGCACGGTCTATTCCTTTGCGACCTTTCGTTCGCCGGCGCCGGGCCCCCGCGCGGTCGCGACGTTCTGGGCGGTGTGTGCGCTGGTCTGGGGTGTCGCCTGGCTGATCCACCGCAAGCCTGGCTCGGCATCGGCAGTGCGGCCGCTTGGCCCGGTGGCGCGAGTGGCGGCGCCGGTGGCAGCGTTGGCGTTGCTCGGGGTGGGGGCCTATGGTCCGCATGCGCTATTCAAGGTCACGCCGTGGCCGATGGGTGAAACCGTGGCGGCACCCGAAGGCCAGACATCGCAGCAGGCCATCGCCGATCATCCGGCCGCGCGTCAGCCGATAACGTCCGAAACGCCATTTGAAAGACAGGTGCGCGCCGATACCTATAAATGGTGCCGTTTCTGCCACACGGTGGAAAAGAACGGCCCGCATCTGGTCGGTCCCAATCTTTATCACATCTTCGGGCAAAAAGCCGGGACGGTGCCGAATTTCACCTACACCAAGGTCATGGCCGATGCTGGCCGCCATGGTCTGGTCTGGACCGACGAACGCATTGCCTGGTTGATCGCAGACCCGCAGAAACATCTGCCCGGTACGTCGATGATCGTTTCATCGGGGCCGATTCCCGATCCCGAGGTGCAACAGGCCGTCGTCAATCTGTTGCGGCGCGAAACCATGGCCGACGTGGCCCCCAAACCGTGAATAGCCACCTGTCGGATAGAGTGGCGACGTCTTGCGATGCGTTGCAACATTCGCGCATGATGCCATCATGACCAGCCCAGACCATCGTTTATCGACCGGCCTCAAGGCGGCATGGGGTATCGGCTCGGTCGGCACGGTCACGGTGCTCACCGTCAATTCGCTGTTATTGCTGTTTTTCATGACGTCGGTGCTCGGCCTGGCGCCAGCGCTGGCGGGCGGCCTGTTGTTCGGTGCCAAGCTTATCGATGCGATTTTCGCGCCACTGCTGGGCGGGATCAGTGACAGTTGGCAAGGCCGGATGGGCCGTCGCGCGCCGTTCCTGCTCGCCGGGGCCTTTGTCTCGGGCGCCGGCGTGGCCATGATCTTCAACCCGCCGGCGGCGTTCGATGCGATGCTGCCGGTATGGATCATGATCAGTCTGGTCATCATCGCGCTGGGTTATACCTTGTTCAACGTCCCCTATATGGCGATGCCGGCAGAAATGACCGACATGCCTGCCGAGCGCACCTCGATCATGTCGTGGCGGATCATCTTTGTGTCGGTTGGTGGGCTGATTACCGGCATGGTGCCGCAACTGGTTACCAAGCTGGGAGGCGGTCGCACCGGCTATGGCATTGTCGGCTTTGTTCTTGCCGCGGTCGTCATCATCGCGATGCTGTCGGCCTTTGCTGCGGCGCTGCGCACTCGGCAGGTTGCCAGCGGGGCGCAGGCCGGCGGCTTCAAACGCTATCTGGTCGTGTTGCAGAACCGGCCGTTCATGCTGATCATGGCGGCCAAGGTGTGCCAGTTGGTCGGGCTCGCCAGCCTGACAGCTTCGGTGCTGTTCCTGATGAAAAACGTGCTGCTGCAACCCGATTCGACCGTCGGTCTTTATGTGACTGCGGCGACCATTGCGACCATCTCGACGATGCCGCTGTGGGTCTGGCTCGGCAAGCGCTTTTCAAAACGCAGCCTTTATATTGCTGCGTGCCTGCTTTTTGCCTGCCTCACCTCAAGCTGGTTGCTGGCCGGTGCCCATGAACCCTTGCCGCTTATCCTGTTGCGCGGCTTTTGTTCAGGCGCGTTTTCGGGCGGCTTGCTGTTGATGGGCCAATCGCTGCTGCCTGATGCGATCGATGCCGATTGCAAGCGTTCGGGCGTCCGCCGTGAAGGCGTTTATGCCGGCGCCTATTCCTTTGTCGAAAAGGCGTCCATGGCCTTTGGGCCGCTGCTGATCGGGCTTATTCTTCAGGCGTTTCACTTCAAGCCGTCGTTGGGCAAGGCGGTAGCCCAGCCTGCCGAAGCGCTGACCGGCATCTACATCGGTGTCTCTATCGTGCCGGCAATTCTTTATGCTGTCTCGATCATCCCGTTGCTGTATTTTCGGCTGGATGCCGATGAAGCAGCCCCAACCCGTGCCGCTGCGTCTGTTGGCGCGCCGGCGGCGGCCGAATAAGGAAATAGTCATGCCCCAGACGCTTCGCCAGGGTGGCCGCTCGGCAATGGATTTCATGGTCGGCATCGGCATGGCCAGCCGGCCGCTGGCAGCGCGCTGGAACGGCGCGCTGGCCCGCGCCGGCATCACCGCCGATAGTTTGCCCGACGATCTCGATGCGCGCCATGCCGTCATGGACGCCGCGCTGGCTGGATCACGGCCCTTTGCCGTCAGCAGCCTTATCGCTGAATTTTCCAGCGTCGAACATGGCCGCGTGGCGCGCGATGGTTTTGAAGAAATGGCCGATGTGCTGCTGCCGCAACTCGCGGCGCTGGAGGCCAAGGGGCCGGCGCGGCTGACAACATACAATGATTTTGTTGAGCCTGATTATTATCAGGGCGTCTGGTTTCATCGCACCACCGGCGGCTGGAACGGCCATGCCGAAATGGGCTTCATCCATTCCGAACTGATCCACAAAACCTATGTGGCGCGCAATTTTGGCGGCAATATCTTCGCCCAGCGCCGCGCCGTGCTCGGCATGCTGCCGCGCGCCGATTACACCCGCATCTGCGAAATGGGCACGAGCTCGGGCCATTTCACCAC
>JBBQMB010000134.1:0-5967 GCA_038328515.1 Sphingomonadales bacterium | reverse complement strand
GCTCTTTCCCACAAGCGCCTGCAGGTTCATCGTATCGTCGGTCATCGGTGATCTCCGTTGGTTGGATGTTGCAACCCAAACCTAACCCAAGATCGCCGATGGCCAACCGCGACCTACACCACCACCAGGGACACGACCTCCGACCGCCGGTGACATTGACCAGGCCTGTCCGGCGTCAGGACCTTAAATCTGTGCCATTGGTGCTGACGGGGGACACTTCTCGTTTCGCGCTGGACAGACGACTGTATCGAACAAAGCACGCTGTTGGTGAGCCGAGTATCCTCCAGAGTCTTAAGGCCGCGAAGGTTGCGCATGTGCGAACAATGAATGATCTTGCCCCGATGAACGGACTTCGTAGCGAAGAAGCGCGGACTCGGCTGGAGTCAGACGGACCTAATGAGCTTCCCCGCGCCGGGCGACGCTCGATCTTTCAGATCGCCATCCAAGTTCTGCGTGAGCCGATGCTGGCGCTGCTGCTTGCTGGCGGTGTCACCTATCTTTTGCTCGGCAGCATGACCGAGGCACTCGTCCTGCTTGGTTTTGCCACATTCTCGATTGCCGTGACGGTTGTTCAGGAAAGCCGGACCGAGAAAGTGCTTGAAGCGCTGCGCGACCTCACCGCCCCGCGCGCTCTGGTGATCCGCGATGGCGCACGTGTTCGGATTGCCGGGCGCGAGGTCGTGACGGAAGATTTGATCGTGCTCGCCCAGGGTGACCGCATTGCTGCCGACGCAATTCTGATCGAAGCGGACGATCTTCAGACCGATGAATCTTTGCTGACCGGTGAATCGCTGCCGGTGGACAAGGTGGCAGCGACGAAGGCTGACGGCGAAAAACCGCGCCGCCCGGGCGGTGACGGTCAACTCCATGTCTATTCAGGATCGCTGGTCACGCGGGGTGCCGGTATCGCGCGGGTGCTGGCAACCGGTCGTCGAACCGAGATCGGCTTGATTGGCCAATCGCTGGCGGCGCTCGATACCGAGGCACCCCGGTTGCGCCGCGAGGTTACACGGATCGTGCTCTGGTGCGCCATCGGCGGGGGGGCGGTGGCGCTGCTCGTCGTTCTCTTGTTCCGGCTGTTGCGCGGCGGCTGGATCGAGGCGGTGCTGGCCGGCATCGCTATCGGCATGGCACTGCTGCCCGAAGAGTTTCCGGTCGTCTTGACAGTGTTCCTCGCAATGGGGGCCTGGCGGATAGGCAAGGTGGGTGTGCTTACCCGCCGTGCTTCAGCAATCGAGACGCTGGGATCGGCGACAGTGCTATGCACCGACAAGACTGGAACACTCACCGAAAACCGGATGACATTAGCGGAAATATGGCTGCCAACAGGGCACACGGCGACCGTCGGCGCCGATCTGCCGGCGCCGGACATTTTCCATGGCTTGATCGAGACAGCCGCGCTGGCCAGCGCGGCAGAACCGACCGATCCTATGGAAATCGCGCTTCACAACGCCCGCAAAGACACCACCGGGAGTTGGCCATTTAGCGGAAGCATCATCCACACCTACGCGCTCAGACCCGAGCTTCTGGCGATGTCCAATGTCTGGGAAGACGGCGACAAGTTGAGCTTGTCTGCAAAGGGGGCTCCCGAAGCGATCGCGGGGCTTTGCCATCTATCATCCGTTCAACTGGCAGCGATGACCGCAGCGGTGGAGGAAATGGCGACCCGGGGAATTCGCGTGCTTGCCGTCGCCACTGCCAGCCCTCCTGACCGCAACTGGGCAGCGAGGCAGCAGGATTATGAATATACGCTCACCGGCCTCGTTGGGCTGGCCGATCCGCTCCGCGCCAGCGTTCCCGCAGCGGTTGCGCAATGCCGCCGCGCCGGCATTCGCGTCATCATGATCACCGGTGACTATGCCGCCACCGCGCGTTCGATCGCAAACCAGGCAAGGGTCGCTGCAGGAGACTTGCTGACCGGTGCCGACCTGGAATTGCTTGACGACGCCCAGCTTGCCGAGCGGCTGAAAACGGTCACGGTGTTCGCGAGGATCATGCCCGAACAGAAGCTGCGGATCGTCCAGGCGCTCAAGGCCGATGGCGAGATCGTGGCCATGACCGGCGACGGCGTGAACGACGCGCCGTCGCTCAAGGCGGCCCATATCGGCATTGCCATGGGCAAACGCGGCACGGATGTCGCCCGCGAGGCCTCTGCCATCGTGTTGCTCGAGGATGATTTTGGATCGATTGTCCAGTCGGTGAAACTGGGGCGGCGCATCTACGACAATATCCGCAAGGCGATGGCGTTTATTTTTGCAGTGCATGTCCCGATTGCGGGCCTTGCGCTCCTGCCACTGTTTTTGGGCCTGCCGATCCTGTTTGGTCCTATCCACATCGCATTGCTCGAAATGGTGATCGATCCGGTCTGCGCCCTCGTCTTTGAAGCTGAGGATGAGGAGCGGGACATCATGGACCGGCGCCCGCGCGAACCGACAGAAGCCCTGTTCTCGCTGCCCATGGTCGCTTGGAGCATCTTTCAGGGCGGCGTCGCCTTGGCGGTTCTGGCGACGATTTTCCTCGTTGAAAGTCGGTCGGGCATGCCCCCAGATGAGTTGCGCGCGCTGGTCTTTTTCGCGCTGATAGCAGCCCTTGTCGCACTGATCCTGGTGAACCGATCGTTCAGCGCATCGATCGGCAGGGCTTTGACCAGGCCCAATTCCGCACTGGTGTATGTTGGCCTCGCCATTGCCGTGATCACGACCTTGATCCTGTTCCTCCCATCGGCGCAGGTCTTGCTGAAATTCGGATCGATCGCCTGGAGCGATATGGCGCTTGCAGGCGCCGTCGGCGTCGGCCTGATGCTATTTCTCGAAGCCTGCAAGCCGCTTGTGAGGCGGCTGACAATGTGGGCTTTGCCGAACAGGGGCAAATCCCCCGGCCGCAGCCTTGTGGCCTGATTCGAGAAACGATGATGTCTAAAGCTTTTGATCTTCGAATTAGGTTGTCGTTGGGCACATTCATTTCGCCGATTTCAGCGATCCTGGTGTCATCCATGATCAACTCAAGCATCTCGCCCATATTCGTTGCCGGAACGCCATCGATAGAGCAGATGTGACGTCGCATGAGTGAAGCAAGTCCCGTACCGCTCCGAGCGCGCTGCCTGCAGTTTTTTACGCAGGATGAGGCGATCGTATTGATGCGCCGCGACAGCGCGGTCTGTCGGTCAGAGGGGCTGTCGGCTCGATCACGTGTCGAATTGCGCGCTGGCGAACGCGTGACGATAGCCACTTTGTACCAGACCGATGAGGACTGGCTGGAATGCGATGAGGCAGGGCTTTCGCTTGCCACGGCACGGCTGCTCGGCGTGACAGATGGCGACGGCATGTCGGCGCGCCACGCACCGACGGTACATTCACGCGGTGACGTTCGGCGCCGGATTTATGGCAACCGGCTGGACGCTGCGGCGTTCAAAGCCATCATCGGCGATATTGTCGGCGGCCGCTATGCCGATATCGACGTTACCAGTTTTATCGTGGGCTGCGCCGCCGTCCAGCTTGATACTGCCGAAATGACGGCGTTGACCGCTGCCATGGTTGGTGCCGGCGAGCGGTTGCGCTGGGATGTGCCGATTGTGATCGACAAGCATTGCGTCGGCGGCCTGCCGGGCAATCGCACGACGCCCATCGTCGTTCCCATTTTGGCGGCATTGGGCCTGACAATGCCCAAGACGTCGTCGCGCGCCATTACCTCGCCGGCCGGGACCGCCGATACGATGGCAACGCTGGCACCCGTCGATTTCGATCTTCCCACGCTGCGGCGCGTGGTAAAAACACAGGGTGCCTGCCTCGCATGGGGCGGTGCAATGCGCCTGAGCCCGGCGGATGATCTGCTGATCCGGGTGGAACGCGCCATCGACATCGATACCGAGGGACAGATGGTTGCCTCCATCCTCTCAAAGAAGATCGCTGCGGGATCAACCCATGTGGTGATCGACATACCCGTGGGACCGACTGCGAAGATCAAGACACCTGAAGCCGCCCGTTCGCTGGCCTTGCACCTGGTGACGGTTGCAGCGAATTTCGGGCTGACATTGCGCTGCATCGAAAGCGATGGCAGCCAGCCTGTCGGGCGCGGCATCGGGCCGGCGCTGGAGGCCTGTGACGTGCTGGCCGTGCTGCGCTGTGAACCGGGTGCACCTTCAGACCTTCGCGAGCGGTCGCTGGTGCTGGCCGGCGCTGCCCTCGAACTTGCGGGCGAGGCGGAAGCGGGGAAAGGCATTGCGCTTGCGACAACCGTTCTCGACGACGGGCGCGCCTGGGCAAAGTTCGAGGCGATTTGCGCTGCGCAGGGCGGCATGCGGGTCCCGCCAAAGGCGGCGTTGCAGCACACGCTGCTGGCCGAACGGGCCGGTGTTGTCGCGCGCTTCGACAACCGCCGCATCTCGCGGCTGGCAAGGCTTGCCGGCGCGCCCGACGACCCGGCGGCCGGCTTGGAATTGCATGTGCGGCTGGGGGATTGCATTGCCATCGGAACGCCGCTGCTGACAATCCATTCGGAAAGTCCGGGGGAGCTGCAATATGCGCTGGATTATGCTGCGAGCCATGAGGCGGTTTCAGGCGGCATGATTGGCATCAAGGGCTAAGTCATGCGAATCATACTTTCGATGCCCGGAAACGAAGCCATGGCGCAGGCCATGGCGGATCACATCGGCTGTACGACCGGCCGGATAGAGGTGAGGCGCTTCCCCGACGGGGAAAGCCACGTGCAGATTGCCGGCGACGTTGCAGGGTATGATGTTGATATCGTCTGTACGCTGGCCAATCCCGATCCACAGTTGGCCGGACTGTTGTTTGCGGCAGCGACCGTGCGTGAACTTGGTGCGCGCAGCCTTCGACTTGTTGCGCCCTATCTTGCCTACATGCGCCAGGATGCCCGTTTTGCGCGCGGCGAGGCGGTATCGGCGCCGATTTTTGCGCGGCTCCTTTCAGGGGCCTTTGATGCTTTGGTGACGATCGACCCCCATCTGCATCGCATCCTGTCGCTTAGCGACATCTACAGCATTCCAGCAAGCGCCCTGCCAGCGGCGCCGTTTCTGGCCGAATGGGTGCGAACCAATATCGAGGCCCCTGTGCTGATCGGACCCGACGCCGAAAGCGCGCAGTGGGTGGCAGCGGTGGCAACGAAAGCCGCAGCGCCATGGCTGGTCTTGGACAAGACGCGACATGGGGATCGGGACGTCACCATCAAGCTGCCCGATATGCACGACTTCGCAGGGCGTACGCCCGTTCTTGTCGACGATATCATTTCCTCGGGCCGCACCATGATCGAGGCAGCGGCGGCTTTGCGTACACAAGGTTTTGGTGCGCCGTGGTGTCTGACGGTCCATGCGCTGTTCGATGCCGAGGTCGATGCCAGTCTGCGCATCGTGATGGCCGGGATCGTCTCAACCGATACGATCCCGCATGCCAGCAATGCCATCAGCATGGCGGCGTTATTGGCGGGCGAGCACCGTCTCTAGCGCATCGAGCAGCGCCTTGCGTGCAGCCTCGTCTGGCGCATCATCCAGCCGGGCGCGAATGCGGCCGACAAGATCGGCGCGGCGGTTGTGCCAGTCCAGTACGGCAGCATCACCCGGCAGCAGGCGCGGTTTGGCGCCGGGAACAGCTTCGGCTTGCCCCGACGTGAGTGTGAAGCATTGGTCGAGCGCCGGCACGACGATCCGGGCCGGATCAAAACCAGCGTCAGCAAGGCGATGGCTTAGCCCCTTCAGCCCGTCGGGCTCTCCGTGATTGAGGAAGATATTACCGCTGACCGGCTTGCGGGCGCGTGCCCATTCGACAAGGCCATCGGCATCCGCATGGGCAGAGTAAACGTCGAGTTCGCGAATTGCAGCCCGAACCCTGATGCTTTCACCCCGAATGCTGATCAGTTTCTTGCCTTCGGTCAGCAGGCGGCCAAGCGTGCCGACAGCCTGATAGCCGGTGATGAGTACCGTTACCTCGCGGTCGGCGAGCAGGCGGCTCAGAT
>JBBQMB010000133.1:0-6068 GCA_038328515.1 Sphingomonadales bacterium | reverse complement strand
CATCGATCCGGCCGCCAAGACCCACGCCGCCGCTACCATCGACCGATGCCCCGCCGATTCCGACGGCATTCGCGTTCGCCGCGCCTGATATGGTGACGACCGAGCCATTGTTCGACAATATTTGTGCAAGACCGCCCGTACCGTTGCCGGCGTTCTGGGTACCCGTAGCACCGCCGCCGTTGCCAGTGGCCCTGACCACTGCGGTACCCGCGATGGAAAGACTACCGCCCGACCCAGAGATACGCGCCGTACCGCCCGTGCCTGCCCCGCCGCCGCCGTTATCGGCCTGTCCCATCGCGGTTGCCAGTGCGTTGCCGCCGATGTTCAATATGGCGCTGGCGTTCGAGCTGATCTGGGCGGTGCCGCCGACGCGGGTCAGCCCCGTCGACTGGGTGGTAAAGATCGAATCCGACGACGCAGTGGCGTTGCCGGCGATGGTGAGTGTGCCCGTTACGGCCCTAATATCGGCACTGGCATCGCCGCGAATCGTGACATCGGAGGCATAGTTGGCGTTGGTGAACGTGCCCAGCGTCGCTGTCGCCGTGGCGCGGGCGGTAACCGCCGAGGTGACGGTGGTGCTAGAAAGCTGGATATTGGCGGCGGTGGTGTTGAGCGCGACATCGGCAAACGGATCGCCGGCAGCGACCCCAACCACGCTGCGCCCCGCCGACAACACGATGGTATTGCCGACGACATCGAGCGCGCCGGCGACGTCAAAGCCAAGGCTGCCTGTACCTTGCAGAAAAATGGCAATCGCGTCGTTGCGCGGCACTGCGACCATGTAAATACGGTGCAGATCGGTGCTGCCGGTCGATGCTGGGCCGGTGGTCGACCCGGTATGATCGATAACATTGCCGCCAGCCGCCGTCCCCTGCGTCACCGTCAGGTCGAACAGCCCGCCGTTGAGCGTTAGATCGACCGCCCCCGCCGCAACTAGCGCCGCCGAGCCGTTGACCTGGATGGCGCCAGCCTGGATGATGCGCGGCGCTACCGCAATGATGTAGCTGTCGGAATTTAGCGCATTCAACTGCGCCCCGGCCGCGATCTGCACCGCGGCGGTGCTGGTGGTGCCAGCAGCAACGCTGAACTGGTTGCCGTTCTGCAAGAACGCGCCCTGCCCATCGACAGCAAGGTCGTTAGCCGTCAGCAACAGGCTGCCGACATTGAACTGCGCCGTGCTGCCAACCAAAATACCACCCGGCGCATAGAACCACACAGCGCCGCCGGCACCGCTGTTGACGGCCCCTGAAAGCCCGATCACCCGCGTCGGATCGGCCGCGATGATGCGGTTGAGTACCGTGTAAGGCCCGGTACTGCCGGCAACGAAATCGGCGACATGGCCCGATGACAGGAAATCGATCGCGCCGCCGCCGATGCCGGTATCATTCGGGGTCCAGTTGATCGTGGCTTGCGGCGTGTTGACCGTGATAGTCTCCATGCCGCCGATCGTGCGATCGAATGTCACGCTGCCGAAACTATTGACCGGCGTGCCGTTGAACGCCTGCGCCAGCAACGGCGCCACCAGCAACGGCTGGCTGGCGATCAGCGTGGCGAGAACCAACTGCGATGCAGTGGCGGCCAGGCGATTGCCGGCAACGTGATTTTCAGGGCGCATCAGCGGGACTCCCACGGCAGCAAGCGTGTCGACAAGGTCATCAGGACCCGCACATCGCCCGATTTCACCAAGGCCGTACTGCGCAACGGCACAGCGACAGCAAGGTCGAGGCGCGCGCGACCGGACCAGAGCACACGCGCGCCAGCGCCAACCGACGTCAACTGTTGTGGCTGACTACCGGCCAGGCGATTGCGGTCCCACACCCAACTGTGGTCCACAAACGCATAGGGTTGTGCCGAAATACCCGCGTCGGCAAATAATGCCAGGCGATCATAGCGGACTTCGCTGCTCATGCCGAGGCCATCATCCCCGGTCAACGCACCGGGAACATAACCACGGCCAACGGTATAATTGCCGGCGGCATATTGTTCGAACGCGAATAACGGCGCGGTCGAAACCTGCGCGCGCGGTTGAAAGACGAAGGTGATGTTGCGCAGCGCATGAATCTCGGCCAGCCCGGTGAAACGGAAGGTCGTCGCGGTCGGGTCGCCATCGACAAGGCTGGGCGGCGTCACCCCCGCCCCGGCACAGACCAGCGGTGCTGCAAGGCAATTGGCGCTGGCATCAAAGACACTCAGACCCTTGCGCACCTCGAGCGCGCCGTTCAGCCGCCAGCCCGTCGTGCCATCAGGGCCAACGCCGCGCATGTCGACGGCATCGCCATCGAGCCGCAAATACGCAACACGCAACCGGTCCTCGCTCAAGGGCAGCGCGCCAAAGCGCACCTTCTGGTTGACGAAATCAAAGCCCAGCGCCGCGGTCAGGCTGCCCGCCTGGCGCCGGACCAACGGATAGCTCGCCTCGGCATTGGCATAAAGCGTGCGCGCCCGCACCTCGGGCGTACCGGCCGGCAGCGTGGGGTGGGTCCAGGCATAGGTGAAACGCCCGCCGACGCGCAGGCCATTGCCGCCCAGCGCCATGTCATGACCGACTTGCAGCACCTGCTGTTCGGCAAAATCGGCGGTGCTGCTGATCGACACTGTCGTGCGGTCACCAAGCCCGGTCAGCCCATAGGCCTGGGCGCGCAATTGCCCGCTCCAGCGGCCGGTTTCAGGCGGCGCCAGGTTCTGGATGCTGGCATCGATTTCAAACGGAATCCGCCGCACGGTGACTTCGCCGATCATCTCCCCCGGCGCGGTGCCGGCCGGGCGCAGCGCCAGCCGCACATCCAGCCCGGGCAGATCGCGCGCCAACAACAGATAACGCTCGGCTTCCAGCCGGTTGAACGGCTTGCCAAGCTCGATATGCGACAGGTAGCGGGCAATCGCGGCTTCGTTCCGGCCGACATCGCCGCGCACCCGGATCGCGCTCAGCCGGGCGTAGATGACTTCGAACTGCACCGCGCCATTTTCGATCCGCTGGACGGGCACGATAACAGCGGCAACATAGCCCAGCCGACGCAGGATGGTGGCGGCATGGTCACGAATTTCGCAAACCGTGGCAAAGGGGCGCTCCACGCCGATATATTCGGCATAGGCCGGCGCCAGCACGCCCGGATCGACCGGACCCAGATTGTTGAACGTCGCCTTGGTCAGCGTGATCTTGACGTCGGCATAGGCCGGATCGGCGAGCGCGCAACTGCTGCGTTCGATATCCCCTTCGACCTTAAGCCGCGATGGCGGTGGCGCCGCCTGACGGCGATTGGGGTCGATTTCCTCACGAGTCGGCAGCGCTGGGTTGACGACCGCCGGGGTCTGGGCCGCAGCCGACACCGGCAACAGCACCAACCCGAACGCCAGCAACAGGCGATGGCGCCGCGCCGGCAAGCCTTGGACGTATCGACATCCGAACATCGGGCTGCCCCCCGTTACGCCCTCCCCCCGAAGGCCAATCGCGATCAATGCTAGGCACACATTACGGCCAAGTCACCCTTCAATTTGAAAATAATGGTGAAAGGCGACGCAACGCCGGCACCGGTTACAGGCAAAAGTCCCCTTTGCCCGAAGCCCTTTCGAAATTTGCGAACCGCGAGCCGCCAGGTTTACAGATAGATCACGATACGAAAACCGGGCGCCTGCCCCCGCGTTGCCGTGCCGCCATGCGCGGTGGTGATTGCGGCAACAAGCGCCAGCCCCAGGCCATGGCCGGCGGTGGTTCGGCTGCGCTCGCCGCGGGCAAAGCGTTGGAACAGCCGCGCCCTGTCGCCATCGGCCACCCCGGGTCCATCATCGCCAACCACAATCGCGATGCGATCGCCGGCGGCAGCCAGCGCCACCTGAACCGTCGTGCCAGCCGGGCTGTGCGTCAGCGCGTTGTCGAGGAGATTGGTCAGCATCTGCTGGAGCAGCCGGCGGTCGCCTTCGACCATCATGTTCGCAGCGATTGCCGTCGTCAGGATATGGCCACTGGCGTCAAAATCGGGCCGGTAGGTCTCGGCAATCCCGTCGACAAGCGCGCTCAGGTTCAAGCGCTTGAACTGCGCCCGCGATGCGCTGCCCTCGATCTCGGCAATCCGCAGCAAAGCGGCAAAAATGTCGAGCAGGTCGCGCGATTGCGTCGATGCAGCGGTGATGGCGCGGCGCTGCACGTCGCGGTCGTCGCTTGCCAACGCTTCATCGAGCCGATTGTGCAGCCGGGTCAGCGGGGTGCGCAGGTCGTGCGCCACATCGCTCGACACCTGGTGCAGATTGGCCATCAACGCACCAATGCGGTCGAGCATCCGGGAGCAGCGTGGTCAGCGACTGGGCAAGGCGCGCCTCGCCGTCACGCCGATACGCCAGCAGTTCGACATACCCCGGCGACGCCGGCACAAGCGCATCAAGACGGCCAGCAACGGTACGACCGCTCCGATCCACCAGCAAAAAATCAAGGCTGGCCGTGGTTCGCGCCGCCTCGCGCCGGGCTATGGCGGCGGCAACGCCCGCAAGGCCATCATCGGCGGTGAGGCTGATCACCGCCTGACGCCAATCACGGGTAAAGACGAACAGCACGACCGCAACGAGCAGGCAGCCGATCATCAGCGCACGCGACAGATTGTCGATCGAGCGTTCGATGAAGGTCGCGGGCCGAAAGATCGTGGTGTCGACCTTCACATCCTTGAGGCCGGGCTTGAGTTCGGCAATCGCCTTTTCGACATCGCGGGTCAGTTGCAGCGTATTACCGGTCGGCTGTTTTTCAACGATCAGCATCAGGCCTGGGCCATCATCGATGATGGCGTTGCCGATAGGGGCGGCAAAACCATCGACAACCCGCGCCACATCGCCAATCCGCACGGCGGCCTCGCCGCTTTGCTTGACGATCGCCTGTGACAGATCGGCTGCCGATTGGATGGCGCTCGACTGGCGCACCGCAAACCGCTGGTTGGGCGTATCGACAAAGCCGCCGCCCCCGACCAGCACGGCATCGCTGGTCGCGGCGCGCACGTCGGCAAGCGTTACGCCCGCCGCGCGCAGCCGGTCGGGATCGACGAGCACCTGCAACTGCCGGTCGCGCAGCCCCCAGATCGCGACATTCGCCACGCCCGGCACCGCCATCAGGCGCGGCCGGATCGTCCAGCGCGCCAGTTCCGAAAGCTGCATCTGATCAAGCTTTGTCGACGATATGCCGATCTTCATGGCCCGGCTGGTCGATGACAGCGGCGGCAGCATCACCGGTGGCCGCGCCGCCGCCGGCAGCCGCGCCTGCACCTGGCCGACGCGTTCCTGCACCAACTGGCGCGCGCGGATGACATCGGTGCCGCGCTTGAACAGGATTGTCACCGACGACAGGCCCAGCACCGATTTGGAGCGCACGGTCGCGAGGTCGGGCACGCCATTGACGGCGATCTCGATCGGCACGGTGATGAGGCTCTCGACTTCCTCGGTCGAAAGCCCCGGCGCTTCGGTCTGCACTTCAACGATCGGCGGTGCGAACTCGGGAAATACATCGAGCGGCACATTGCCCGAGGCACGCAGGCCCAGCACAACGAGCAGCGCCGCCATCGCCAGCACCAGCACCCGCTGGGTCAGGGCGGCGCGCACCAGCCAGGCCAGCATCAGTGCGGCGTCCCGAATTCGGTGCCGAACAATTCAGCGGCGCCATCGGTGACGATTTCAGCGCCGGGCGTCAGCCCGCCCGCCAGCCCACCCGCCAACAATGCCGTGCCGCCGGTTACACTGGCGACGGCGATCCGTTGCCGCACAAAGACATTTGGACTGGTTTGGCGATAGACCCATTCGCCGCCGTTGATATCGCGGACAATGGCCGCCGTCGGCACTGTCATGCCCGTGGTCGTCCCGCCCATCGGCAGGGCAACCGCCACCCGCTGGCCAACCCGCCAGCGACCAGCGCGGTTATCAAGCGCATAAAACAGGTCGGTCGTGCCGGCCATGGCGTTCGCCGATGGCGGGGCAACGACCGGGCGCGCCGGGCTTGGCGCATCGTTGGCATCGGCCAACGGCCGGACCATAGAGGCGGCCAACGGCCGGACCATAGAGGCGGCCAACGGCCGGACCATGGCGGCGGCGCTGCGTGC
>JBBQMB010000132.1:0-6136 GCA_038328515.1 Sphingomonadales bacterium | reverse complement strand
CCTCGGTGCGATTTCCGAAAATGAGGAAAGTTGGCGGCCGTGCGGCAACCTGGGTGACATAACGCAGCTTGATGCGCGTGCCGCCCGCCGCCGGCGGCGGGTTGCGATCGAGCGACGTTTCGAACCAGCGGTTGAGCCCGGCGGTCGGCACCCGGCGTGACCATTTGTCGCGCGCTTCGATCGCTGCCTTCATCAAAAGGTCGAGCCCTTTGCCGGTCTGTCCCGATACAGCGACCAGCGGCACGCCGCGGATTTGCGACAGGCCATCGTCGAGCGCCTTTCTGACGCCCTGGAACAGCGATGATTGATCCTGCGCCACATCCCATTTGTTGAGCGCGATGACCAACGCCCGCCCTTCGGAAAGCACCATATCGGCGATGCGCAAATCCTGCGCCTCCAGCCCCAGCGTCGCATCGAGCAGCAGCACGACGACTTCGGCAAAATCGACCGCCAGCTTGGTATCGACCGCCGACATGCGTTCAAGCTTGTCGCTGACCTTGGCGCGTTTGCGCAAGCCGGCAGTATCGACGAGCCGCACGGCCAGGCCGTGATAATCCCAAGGGATGGCGATCGAATCGCGGGTAATACCGGCTTCGGGGCCGACAACCAGCCGTTGTTCGCCGAGCAACGTGTTGATAAGCGTCGATTTACCGGCATTGGGACGGCCAACGATCGCCATCTTCATCGGGCCGTCATCGGCGATTTCGGCCATCTCGGCCGGCATGTCTTCGGGCTCGATCGGCTCGGGTGTCTGTGCGTCGACAAAGGGCATCAGCACTTCATAAAGATCGGCCATGCCCTCGCCATGTTCAGCCGAAATCTGCACCGGATCGCCCAGCCCCAGCGCATAGCTTTCGGCAACGCCGAGTTCGCCGGCGCGACCTTCGGCCTTGTTGGCAACCAGAATCAGCGGCGTCCCGCGGCGGCGCAGCCAATCGGCAAAATGCTTGTCGAGCGGGGTTACCCCGGCGCGCGCATCAAAAACCAGCAGCGCCACAACGGCATCGCCGACCGCAGCATCGGTTTGCTGGCGCATGCGGCCGGCGAGCGACGCGGCATCGGCATCTTCGAATCCCGCCGTATCGACAACAGTGAATTTGAGATCGAACAACCGCGCCAGACCTTCGCGACGGTCACGCGTAACGCCGGGCGTATCATCGACCAGCGCCAGTTTACGGCCGACAAGCCGGTTGAAAAGCGTTGATTTGCCGACATTGGGGCGGCCGACGATTGCCACCCGGGGCAGAGATTCACTAGACATGCCGCAGCCCCTAGCAGAGCCAGGGGCATCCGGCCATCAGCAACGATCAGCGATACGCCGTGACCTTGCCATCATCGGTCAGGATATAGGCCGTGTTGTTCGCGACGATCGGCGGCAGATAGGCCGCCGCGCTCAACTTGGTCGTGCGGATCAACTTGCCGGTGTAGGGCGAGATCGTCACCATCTCCTTGTTCGAGCCGACGACAAGCAACTGGTCCGAAGCCAGTACCGGGCCCGCCCATTGGATCGGATCGGTCTTTTTCTTCACCTTGCGAAAGTGCTGGAGCTGGTAGACCCAGCGCACCTTGCCGTCGCTGCGGGTCAGGCAAACGACCTCACCTTCGATCGTGACAAGGAAGATGAATTCGCCGGCAACCCAAGGTGTGGACGTACCGGCAAAATTGCGTTCCCAGACGCGCTGCCCGGTTGCAAGTTCCAGCGCTGCCATGCGGCCGCCATGGCCGATGGCATAAACCCGGCCCCGGTCGATGACCGGTGACGCATCGATATCCGACAGCGCCGCCATGGCGGTCGAACGCCCGGTCCGCGCCAGGGCATCAGCCCATACGGTTCGACCGTTCTCGGCGCGCAGCGCGCTGAGTTCACCACTAGAGAACCCGACCACAACGGTCTCGAGCGAAACGGCCGGCGAAGCGGCGCCCAGCAAGCCGGCGATTTCGACAGTGCCGGTGACGCTCCACAGCGATTCACCCTTGTCAACGCTGAGCGCATGCAGCTGATTGTCCTGGGTAATCACGAACAACCGGTTGCCTTCGACGGTCGGCGCACCGCGCAACGGTGTCGACATCGTCTTGCGCCAGATTTCGGTGCCGGTGGCGGCATCAAACGCCGCCACGATACCATAGCCCGTCGTTGCAAACACCCGGCCATCGGCGCCGCCGACGCCGCCACCAAAGGCGGCATTGCTGTTTTTCTTGGGCAAGGTGATGCGCGCCGACCAGGCCAATTGCCCGGTCTGGGCGTCAAAAGCGCGGACGTCGCCAGCGGTGTCCATGGTGTAAAGCTTGCCGGCCATGACAATCGGCCCGGCGTTGAGGCGTCGGGTGGCGCTGCTGCCACTGCCGATCGAAGCACTCCAGGCCCGGGTCAGGTTTTCGGCTAGGGTGAGCTGGCCATTGCTTTTGGCAGCCGACCCACCCGATTGCGGCCAATCCACATTGGTTTGCGCCACCGGCAGGACCACCGCCATGTCCGCAAGTTCGGCTTCGGCGACGGCACGCGATTCATAGTTCAACACCGGAATACGTTCGCCCACGGTCGGCGTGCCGGGTTTCTTGCCGGGCTTGAGCACCCCGCAGCTCCCCAGCGCCAGCGCGGCCATGACGACGAATCCGATGATTGGCTTGGTCACGACAAGACCCTTAATTGGCGGTAGCGGAGGCAGCAGGCGCAGCCGTAACGGCTGCAGCGCCCGGCGGGCGCAGCGACGCCAGTTCAACGCCCAGCGACAGGGCCAGTTGTGCCGCCCGGTTGCGCAGGCTGCCGGGCAGGCTGGCATCGCGGACCATCGCGACCAGAAGCGGCGTCGCCAATTCAGGCTTGCCGGCTTTGACATGGGCAATCGCTGTCATTTCCCCGGCGATGCCGAACCAGGGATTGCCCGGCACCGCAAATTCCTTCAACCGCGCAACGACCGTCGCGGGTGGCAATGTATCGAAATTCAGCCGAACCGATTTGATTGTCGCGGCGTCGCGCAACGGCAGCGACAACGTGCTGTCGGCGGCTACGGCATCGAGCAGCCGCGTCGCCTTTGCGGTATCGCCAGCGCCCACGGCATCGGCGGCCTGCATCATCTGCGCCAGCGGACGATAGGCTTTGGGGCCATCCTTGGCGAGGTTGTCGAGCAGCGGCCGCGCGGTGTTGGTATCGCCGACTTCAAGCTTGGTCAGCGCCAGGTTGAAATTTTCACCAGCGGTGCCCGCCTTTTTGGCTTCGTTGTCGCGCCACCACAGGCCGCCGGCAACCGCGCCAAGAAACAACACGAGGATAGCGATGCCCAGCGTGCCATAGCGTTGCCACAACGACAGCACCTGATCACGGCGCACGCCTTCGTCGACTTCACGCAAGAAAGCTTCGTCGGTATCCTGGGGTGTCACGGCCAAGGGGTAAATGCTCCATCACGGGCGGCGCTGCGCCACTGCCGCTTGCACGCTACAAGCTTACACGGGGGTGAATGCCCCAAGCCACATCAGAGATAAAGCTGTTTCTCGGTCGGAAAGCGCCGGCCACGCACGGCATCGGCATAGGCGGCGGCCGCGGCATCGATTCGCACCGCCAGGTCATCAAAGCGTTCGACAAAGCGCGGCACCCGTTCGAACATGCCCAGCATGTCATCGACGACAAGCACCTGGCCATCGCAATCAGCCGATGCGCCGATGCCGATGGTGGGGCACGCGACCGCCCTCGTGATCCGTGCGCCCAGGCTTTCGACAACGCCTTCAACGACCAGCGCAAAGGCCCCTGCCTCGGCCACCGCCACCGCATCGGCCAGGATCGTCGTCGCTTCGGCTTCGCTGCGGCCGCGGGCGCCATAGCCACCCAGCGCGTTGACCGCTTGCGGCGTCAACCCGACATGGGCCACCACCGGGATGCCGCGCTGGCTGAGGAAGCGGATCGTTGCCGCCATTGACGTGCCGCCTTCCAGCTTGACGGCGGCAGCGCCGGTTTCCTTCATCACCCGCGCGGCATTTTCAAAGGCCTTTTCGGGCGATGCCTCATAGCTGCCGAACGGCAGATCGACGACGACGACCGAGCGATATGAGCCGCGCACGACGGCGGCCCCATGGGCGATCATCATGTCGAGCGTTACCTTGACGGTAGTATCGAGCCCATAAATGACCTGGCCGAGCGAATCGCCGACCAGCAGCATGTCGCAATGCTTGTCGAGCAGTTGCGCCATGCGCGCCGTATAGGCCGTCAGCATGACGATCGGTTCACCGCCCTTGCGCCTGGCAATGCCCGGCACCGTCAGCCGGCGCACCGGCTCGGGCACCGGATGCGCGCGGCTGGTCGCGGTATCGAGGGTGAAGGTGGTGGACATGACACGACGCCCCGGCAAATGTGATACGCGCATCGCGGCGCTTTGGCCGGACAAGCGTGCCGTAGCGCATCCAGGGCCGGTTCGGCCAGCCTTTCAACGCGCCCGCCCGGCATGGCGCCGGCTTTTTGTCGGGCCCGCGGGAATTTGTGCCAGGTTACGGCGCGTTGCCGGGTGCTGCCCCAAGCGCCCGATCCGGCCATGGTCGACCGCCCGGAGCCTTTGTCTCTGCAGAAAAATATGGATTATAGGCCAGTTACCCCTTAGGGCCGTGCTGCTGCCTGTTGTTGGGCACTGCGGCAGCAATGCTGCCGTTGGCGCCTGGCAATGCAGTTGCAAGCGAGGGACAGCGAAAAAGGGCGGTTGAGCGGTGAACAGGCCAGTCGAGATTGCCCGCGCCGCGTTCGGCCGCACGATCACCGCCGATGATGTTCGTCACAATGGCAACATCTTCAACATTCTGCGCCTGGTCTTTGCGTCGGCGGTGATCTTTTCGCATGCCTATGTCTTGAACGGCCTGACCGATCCCAGCGTCGCCGTCTTGCCGTTCAGCGTCAGCCGCTTTGCCGTTTTGCTGTTTTTCACGCTGAGCGGCTTTCTCGTCACCAACAGCCTGCAGACCCGTGGCGTCGGACAGTTCGCCATGGCGCGCGGGTTGCGCATGCTGCCCGGCCTGTGGGTGATGCTCATCATCACGGCGATCGGCGTCTGCGTCGGTTTTGGCACGCTGCCGTTGTCGGCACTGTCGGGCAATGCCAGCCTGTGGCAATATCTGGCGACAAACGCGTTTTTTCTGGGCGGCCATTATTCGATCGCCGGCGTATTCGTCGCCAACCCGATTCCAACGCTGGTCAACGGATCATTGTGGACGATTCCGCGTGAAGTGCAGTGCTATGTGGTCCTGGCGATTGTCGGCGTCATCGGCCTGCTGCACCGGCGCCACCTGTTGCTGACCGGCTATGCTATCGGCATCGCCTTGCATCTGCTGATGCCACCCGATCTGATCCCGGCGCTGACCGACCTGCGGCCGCTGGCGATCTCGTTTTTCGCCGGCGTCCTGCTGTTTCTCTACCGGGAAAAAATCTATCTGTCGTGGCCGCTCGCCGCGCTGGTGATCGGGTTGACGGTGATCAGCGCTGCCGGCCCCTGGCGCGAACTCGCGGCGCAGCTTGCCACCGGCTATGTCGCACTCGTCGTCGCGATGCTGGTGCCCGAAAGGTTGAAGCGTTTCAGCCAGGCAATGCCCGACTATAGTTTTGGAATTTATATCTATGCGTTCCCGCTGCAACAGGTGATGATTGCGGCGGGTTTTGGTACGACGCCGGCGAGCAACATCGGCATGACGCTGCTCTGCGTCGTGCCTGTTGCGGCCCTGTCATGGCATCTGATCGAAAAGCCGGCGCTGGCCTATAAAAACCGCAAAAGCCAGCGCCTCACGCCTCTGCCATCGCCAGAATCGTCGCCCATTCAGCCGCGCTGACAGGCGCTACCGACAGGCGGAACTGGCGAAACATCGCCATGCCGGCCAGCGCGGGTTCGGCCTTCATGGCCGCCAGCGTCACCGGCCGGGCCAGCCGCCGCAGCGGAGCGACGGTCACCGCCGGAAATCGCCCCTTGGGGTCGCTCGGGTCGATGAAATGTTCACCCGCCACCCGCGCAACGCCGATTACCGCCAAGCCTTCGTTCGAATGATAAAACAGCAGTTGGTCATCGACTTGCATGGCCCGAAGATATTGCGCCGCCTGGTTGTTGCGCACGCCGTCCCATATCGTCGATCCGTCGCGGACCAGCATGTCCCAACTATATTTGAACGGTTC
>JBBQMB010000131.1:0-6250 GCA_038328515.1 Sphingomonadales bacterium | reverse complement strand
TCACCTGCCGATACATGGGCGCATAGGGCCGACATACCGTGCGGAACGGCGCGAACTGGACCTTGGCGACATTGGTTTCGGCGGCATCGATGCTGAGATCGCTGTTGCCGGTCTTGTCGGTCGAAACTGTGGGATAGACATAGAAGCAATCGACCGGCGCTTGCGGTTTCGCGGGCGGGCTGGGGATCACGGCCGTGCTGCCAGTGGCGTTGACCTTGGTGACGGCGATATCGCCGCCACAGGCATCGGCGCGTCCCGGCCGGCACAGCCAGTTGGCATCCTGGGTGTAATCAGGCGCTGCATAGGGGGCTTGCGCCGCCACCGGCGCTGCGATCAGGGCGGCGAGGAGAAGGGCGCGCATGTTACCAGCCCGCCTTCAGGCGAGGGGAAACATCCATGCCCATGCGTTCCAGCGCCGCCGCGATCTTTTCACGCCCGGCGTCATGTTCGGCCCAGAACATCGGGCCACCGCGATACACCGGCCAGCCATAACCATTGATCCAGACGATATCGATGTCGCTGGCGCGCTGTGCCATGCCTTCGGCGAGGATTTTGGCGCCTTCGTTGACCATCGGGTAGAGGCAGCGTTCGAGAATTTCCTCATCCGAAATGTCGCGGCGGTTGATGCCTTTTTCGGCGGCATAATCGAGGATGATCTGTTCGGCGACCGCCGATGGCGTGCGGTTGCGCGCTTCGTCATAATCGTAAAAGCCCTTGCCGTTCTTCTGACCGCGCAAGCCCGCTTCGCACAGGCGATCACGCACGGTGACACCCTTTGATGTTTCAGCCGACCAGCCGATATCGAGCCCGGCGAGATCGCTCATCTGGAACGGCCCCATCGGGAAGCCGAAATCGGTGAGCACGCGATCGACATCGGCAGGCCTCGCGCCTTCGAGGATCAGCTTGTTGGCCTGTTCCTGGCGCGCGCCGAGCATGCGGTTGCCGATGAAGCCGTGGCAAACCCCCGAGACGACCCCGATCTTGCCGATGGCCTTGCCGACCGCCATCGCCGTGGCGAGCACCTGTTTGCTGGTCTTGGCGCCGTTGACGACCTCCAGGAGCCGCATGACATTGGCGGGTGAGAAAAAATGCATCCCGACAACGGCTTCGGGGCGGGTCGTGCTGGCGGCGATTTCATCGACGTTGAGATAGCTGGTGTTCGACGCCAGGATCGCGCCGGGCTTGGCAATGGTGTCGAGACGCCCGAAAATCTGCTTTTTGACGTCCATATTCTCGAACACCGCTTCGATGATCAGATCGGCGTCGTTCAGATCTTCCAATGCCAGCGTCGGGGTGAGACGGGCCATGCGGGCTTCGACCTCGTCCATGCTGAAGCGGCCTTTTTTTGCGCTGTTTTCATAGTTGCGGCGGATGACGGCAACGCCGCGATCAAGCGCGTCCTGCCGGGTTTCAACGATGGTGACCGGAATGCCGACGGTCAGGAAGTTCATGGCAATGCCGCCGCCCATGGTGCCGGCGCCGATGATGCCGACCGATTTGACCGGCAACGGCTGCACATCGGCGGGCAAGCCGTCGATCTTGGCGGCCTGGCGTTCGGCGAAGAAGACATGGCGCTGGGCCGCCGATTGCAGCCCGCCCATCAGCTTCATGAATTCGCTGCGTTCGACCTTCATGCCGTCTTCAAAGGGCAGGGCGACGGCAGCTTCGATGCATTTGATATTGGCTTCAGGGGCTTCGAAGCCGGCGAATTTACGGGCATTTGCTTTGCGGAAATCGGCGAACATGGCACTGAGCGATGCAGCGTCACCACCGAGGCGCGAACTGTCATCACGGACTTTTTTCAACGGCCGGCCTTCGGCGACCACCTTGCGGGCAAAGGCAATGGCGCCAGCCGTCAGGTCGCCATCGACAATCTCATCGACCAGCCCGGCAGCAAGGGCGGCCTTCGCCCCCATCGGCGTGCCGCTGGTGACCATTTCAACCGCCTTTGCCGCGCCGACGATGCGCGGCAGGCGCTGGGTGCCGCCGGCGCCGGGCAGGAGCCCGAGTTTGACCTCGGGCAGGCCGAGCTTCGCCTTGGCATCGGCGACGCGATAATGCGCGCACAAGGCGACTTCGAGCCCGCCACCGAGCGCCGTGCCATGGATGGCAGCGACCACCGGCACGCGCGCCGATTCCATTGCATCCTGCACGGCGTGGAGCGAGGCACCGCGCGGGGGTTTGCCGAATTCGGAAATATCGGCGCCAGCAATGAAGGTGCGTCCGGCGCAGACCAGCACAACGGCCTTTACCGATGCCTGGCCGGCAATCGCTGCAAAAGCGCCGGCAAGCCCGTCGCGGACATCCGCCGAAAGGGCGTTTACAGGTGGCGAATTGATCGTGACGATGGCGATGTCGCCATCCTGGCCCAGATCGACGACGGCATTGATGGCGGTCATGTGACTCTCCCCAGAGACTTTGTTGCGTGTGATGATCGTCATAGCAGGGCCGGCGCGCAAGGAAACACCTGCAATGACAAGTGTGGCGGTTGCGGGCGGGGGGCAGCGGCGCTATCCTTGCGAAATGCACGCCCAAGCAGCCTTGAAAAACTATCTGCGCCGGGCGGCGTTGCCGGCAGTGTGCATTTTGCTGATCGGCTATTTTGTCAGCCATGCGATCACCGGGCCTACGGGCGTGATCGCCTGGAAAGATTACAAGCTCCAGCGCAGCGCGTTGCAAAGCCAGGCTGTTGCGAGCGCCGAAGCGCGTGCCGCACTTGATCGCAAGGTCAAATTGCTCGACCCGCGGCGGGTCGATCCCGACCTGGCAGACCAGCTGGTGCGCGAAAATCTGAACGTCGTGAAGCCTGATGAAGTGATTGTCCGGCTTGATGATAACTGACGGGTGCGATTGAGGGTTGAAGCGGGCAGCCCGAGGCTCCTATACCCGCCAAGGCAATTCGGAGGCGTTTCCCTTGGCTCGTTCCGCTACACCCAAAGCCGCGGCAAAAGCCGCAACCATCGCAAGCCCGGTTCCGGTGCCGAATTGGGAACGCCCGGGCGAACCCGCGCGGTACAAGGCCAGCAAAGAAGAACTGCTCGATTTTTATCGCCAGATGGTGCTGATCCGACGCTTTGAAGAACGCGCCGGGCAGTTGTACGGCATGGGCCTGATCGGTGGTTTTTGCCATTTGTATATCGGGCAGGAAGCGGTGGTCGTCGGCCTGCAATCGGCCTTGCAAAGCACCGATTCGGTTATCACCGGCTATCGCGACCATGGCCATATGTTGGTCGCCGGTATTCCTGCCGATGCCGTGATGGCAGAACTGACCGGGCGGGCTTCGGGCATTTCCAAGGGCAAGGGCGGATCGATGCACATGTTCAGCGTTGAACATGGCTTTTATGGTGGCCATGGCATCGTTGGCGCGCAGGTTTCGCTCGGCACCGGTCTGGCCTTTGGCCACAAATATCGCGGCGATGGCGGCATCGCCATGGCGTATTTTGGCGATGGCGCTTCGAACCAGGGGCAGGTCTATGAAAGCTTCAACATGGCCGAACTGTGGAAGCTGCCGATCATCTTCGTGATCGAAAACAACCAATATGCGATGGGCACCAGCGTCAACCGCGCCTCATCCGAAGACCTGTTGTACAGGCGGGGTGAAAGTTTTCGGGTGCCGGGGTTGCAGGTCGATGGCATGGATGTGCAGGCGGTGCGCGGGGCGGCGCAGGTTGCGGTCGATTGGGTCCGGGGTGGCAAGGGGCCAATGCTGCTGGAGTTGAAAACCTATCGCTATCGCGGCCACAGCATGTCGGACCCGGCGAAATATCGATCGCGCGAGGAAGTCCAGGCGATGCGCGAGAAGAGTGACCCCATCGAACAGGTCAAGCGCGAAATTCTTGAAGCCGGGTACGCTGATGAGGCCGGCCTGAAGAAGATTGACCGTGAGGTGCGTGACATCGTCGATGCTGCGGCCGATTTTGCTGAAACCGCGCCTGAGCCAGAAGCGAGCGAGCTATATACCGACGTGCTGGTAGGGACATACTGATGCCCGAAATCAAACTCCCCGCCATGTCGCCAACCATGGAAGAAGGTACGCTGGCCAAATGGCTGGTGAGCGAGGGCGACACGGTCAAGGCCGGTGATGTGCTCGCCGAGATCGAGACCGACAAGGCAACGATGGAACTGGAAGCCGATGAAGGCGGCGTGGTGGTGAAGCTGCACGTCGCCGCCGGATCCGAAGGTGTGCCGGTGGGCACGTTGATTGCGACGATTGCGGGCGAAGACGAAGAGACTTCTGCCGTCCCGGCTGGGGATGCGGGCGCTGCACCAGCCGCACCGCCCGTAGTTGCAACACCTGCGCCAGTAAAAGCAGAAACCCCACCCCCGACTGCTCCCGCAGCCGTAGGCGACGCCTCCGCGTCAACCGGGAAGGGTGAAGTCAGTGAGGCAGCCGGCCCCACCAAGCGCACAACCGTCCGAGAAGCGCTGCGCGACGCCATGGCCGAGGAAATGCGCACGACCGACGAAGTGTTCGTGATGGGCGAGGAAGTCGCCGAATATCAAGGCGCCTACAAGGTCACGCAAGGGTTGCTCGAAGAATTCGGGCCGCGCCGGGTGATCGATACGCCGATTACAGAATATGGCTTTGCCGGCATCGGGGCGGGGGCTGCGATGGGCGGCTTGCGGCCTATCATCGAATTCATGACCTTCAACTTTGCCTTGCAGGCCATCGATCACATCATCAACAGTGCCGCCAAGACCAATTACATGAGCGGCGGCCAGATGCGCTGCCCGATCGTGTTCCGGGGGCCGAACGGCGCGGCGTCACGGGTTGGCGCGCAGCACAGCCATAATTTCGCCGCCTGGTATGCCAGCGTGCCGGGGTTGATCGTGATTGCGCCCTACAGCGCTGCCGATGCCAAGGGGTTGCTCAAGGCGGCAATCCGTTCGCCCGATCCGGTGGTGTTTCTTGAAAATGAACTGCTTTACGGCCAAAGCTTCGATGTCCCCGAAGGTGACCATGTCGTTCCCATCGGCAAGGCGAGCATCGTGCGCGAAGGCACGCATGTGACATTGGTCAGCTATTCGATCGGCGTCGGCGTTTGCCTGGCCGCCGCCGAAACGCTGGCGGCGGAAGGTATCGAAGCCGAGATCATCGATTTGCGCACGTTGCGCCCGCTCGATAGCGCCGCTGTGCTGGCATCGCTCAAGAAAACCAATCGCATGGTGGTGGTGGAGGAAGGCTTTCCGGTCTGTTCGATCGCCAGCGAAATCATCTCCATCGCGATGGAACAGGGCTTTGACGATCTCGATGCGCCGGTCTTGCGCTGCACCAATATCGATGTGCCGATGCCTTATGCCGCCAATCTGGAAAAACTGGCACTGCTGAAGCCTGCGGATGTCGTGAGCGCGGTCAAGAAGGTCTGCTACAAATGATCGATATCACCATGCCCGCCCTGTCGCCGACGATGGAAACCGGGACGGTTTCGAAATGGCTGGTGAAGGTCGGTGATGCGGTCAAATCGGGTGATGTGCTGGCCGAAATCGAGACCGACAAGGCGACGATGGAAGTCGAGAGCATCGACGAAGGCGTTGTAGCGGAGTTGGTCGTCGCGGCCGGGACTGAAGGCGTACCGGTCGGGCAGGTGATTATGCGGCTGAAGGGGGAAGGGGAGGAGGCGCCGAAAGTGGCCGAGGTTGCGAAAGCGGCACCGGTTGCCGCGGTTGCTGCAGCAAAGCCTGTTGCGGAGGCAGTGCCGGCTGCGACGCCCCAACCCCGGCCCGCCGCCGCTTCGACAGACTCAGGATGGGCGGGAGGGGAGAAGGAGGGGCGTATTGCGGCTTCACCGCTCGCGCGGCGTCTGGCGGAGGCGCAGGGGATTGATCTTGCCGGAGTTACAGGGTCGGGCCCCAATGGGCGCATCGTTCGTGCCGATCTTGATGGCGCTGCGGGCAAAGCGCCGGTAGCGGCGCCTGTTCAGGCCGCCGCATCTGTGGCGCCGGTCGCTGCAGCGGCCGCGCCAGCGCCAAAGCCTGTGGCAGCGCCGCCAAGCAGCGATATTCCGCACGAAGTCAGCAAACTTGGCGCCGTGCGCAAGATTATCGCCAAGCGGTTGACCGAAGCCAAGCAGACGATTCCGCACATTTATCTGACCGTCGATGTCCGCCTCGATGCGCTGCTCAAGCTGCGCGGTGAACTCAATGCCGCGCTTGAGCCGCGCAAGATCAAGCTGTCGGTCAACGACATGGTCATCAAGGCGCTGGCGCTGGCATTGCGCCAGGTGCCGAAATGCAATGTGAGCTTTGCGGG
>JBBQMB010000130.1:0-6419 GCA_038328515.1 Sphingomonadales bacterium | reverse complement strand
TCCATGCGGGCCAGATGCAGGCCAAGGCAGAGGTGGACGCCATTGCCGAACGCCGTTTGCGGGTTGCTGGCACGGTTGATGATGAACTGTTCGGGACGATCAAAGACCGTTTCATCGCGATTGCCCGACCAGTAGAACAGGCAAAGCCCGTCGCCGGCCTTGATGGTCTTGTCACCGAGCTGATAATCTTGCGTCGCGGTGCGCATGAAATGCTTGACTGGTGTGACCCAGCGGATGGCTTCTTCAACGAACTGCGGGATCAGCGACGGATCGGCCTTGAGCAGCGCCAGTTGGTCGGGGTTGCGGATCAACTGCAACAGGCCGCCGGCAGCGCTCGAGCTGGTCGTGTCATGCCCCGCAGTCGCCGTGATGGCGTAATAGCTGGTCGCTGAAAGTTCATCGATCGGTTCGCCATCGATGATGCCATTGGCAATGACGCTGGCCAGATCGTCGCGCGGGTTGGCGCGGCGGTCGGCGGTGACTTCGCGAAAATAGGTGAAGAACATCTGCACGGTGGCGAGCAGATCGACCTGGGCGTCACCGGTCTTGCCACCCATCACTGCGGCGCTGCCGGTGGTGATGCGTTGTGATCGCGCCACCACGTCAGGGTCCTGCGGGCCGAAAATTTCCTGTGTCATCTGCAGCATCATCGGTTCGTCGCTCTCGGGGATGCCGAGCAGCTTCATGATGACGCGCAGCGGATACCAGAGCGCGACTTCGTTGACGAAATCGCATTCGCCGCCCAACGCCGCCATGCGATCGACATGGGTTTTGGCGATGGCGGCAATATCGGCCTCAATCTTGCGCAGATTGCCCGGCTGGAACCAGTTATGCGTCAGGCGGCGCAGCTTCATGTGCTGGGGATCATCCAGATCGACCAACGTGCGGAACAAGTGGCTGTCGCCGGTCATCGCCCGGGTCCACTCCTCGCCTTCGATCGGCGACAGATAGGTGCGCAGCCGGTTGATGAAGATGTCGTTCTGTTTGGAAATGGCGATGATATCGGCGTGGCGGGTGATCGACCAGAACGGGCGAAAACCGGTCGGTGCAGTCCAGTGCACCGGATCGGTGGCGCGCAGCTCGGCATAGGCCGCGAGCACGCTTTCATCGGCATAGTTGTTCGGATTGACCAGCCGGTTATCGAGCGTTTCATTGTCAAAACCGGGGAAGGGTGTCGTCATGGTGCAGGTTCCTATTGGGTGCGGCCGCGGGCCTGGACGGCACCACGGGCGGCTTCGACAGCAGCGGCAGAGACCTGGCCGTTGGCAGCGGTGGAACGCGCCGCCTCAATGGCCATACCGTCGCCGAAGTTGACGGCATAACCATCGCCGATCAGCTTTTTATAGGCAGCGCTGAACACTGGATCGATTGTTGCCATATCGGCAGCGAGCGCGGTTGCGGTTGCCATCAGATCGGCAGGCGCGACGACGCGATTGACCAGCCCCCAGGCAGCAGCCGTCGTGGCATCGAGAAAATTGCCGGTCAGCGACAGTTCGCGGGCGCGATACGGTCCGATCAACCGCGACAATTTCTGGCTGAGGCCCCAGCCCGGCATGATACCGACACGGGCATGCGTATCGGCAAAGCGCGCGGTTGCCGACGCGATCAACACGTCGCAGGCCAGCGCCACTTCAAAACCGCCGGTGATGGCGACACCATTTATGGCGCCGATGCACGGCTTGGTCAGTTGCTCGATGGCCTTTACCGGGTTTTCGTCCGGGCCTTGCGCATTGGCGGCGGCAAGGCCTTCGTTGCCAAGCTCCTTGAGGTCGAGCCCGGCGGTAAAGGCCCGGTCACCGGCGCCTGTCAGGATAACGACGCGCACGCTGGCATCCGCCTCCAGACGCCGCATGGCAGCGGCGAGTTGCTGCCGCATCGCCCGTGACAGGGCATTCATCGCCCCTGGCCGGTTGAGCGTGACGGTCGCGACCGCACCGTCGATCTGTACCAAAACTACGTCGTCCATGATTGCGATTCTCCCCAGATGGCCATCCTAGCGGTTTTTGCGTCGGGGGCAGCCCTTCATCGCGTCAGGGTGGCAATCTGCCGAGGCGGGTGGTGTAGCGCTCATCGCCGCAGGATTACATAAAACGCGCCGCTGCCACCATGGCGGACATGCGCCGGGCGCAGCGCGGCGATGCGGCTGCGCAGTGATGACCCCTCCAGCCAGTCGGCAAGCTGGGCGCGGATTCGGCCGGGGCGTTCGCCGCGACCTTTGCCGGTGACAACGAGGAGGACGCGGGCACCGATGGCGTGGGCGGTATCGAGTTCAGCCATCAGCCGGTCGTGCGCCGCTGCCAGCGTGTGTCCGTGCAGATCGATGGCGCGGTCGGGCCTGATGTCACCACCGCGCAGCCGTCGGTCCCAGCCGCCGTCGAGCGTGGCGCTGGCGATGGGCAGGGCCGGCTTTGGTGTTGCCAGCGCGGGGCGGGGCGCCGCAGGCAGCGCGGGTCGGGCGGGTTTTGCCGGCCGCAACGGCATCACCGGTTTGGCGGCAGGGGCAGGCGCGGCCAAGGCTGGTGATGGCACGACCCGGTCAGATGCTGGTTCGCTAGCGCGGCCGGGCAGGGGGCGCACGCTGGCCGCGACGCGCGACCAGAGCGCCCATTCCTGCGCCGACAGTCGCCGCGCCATGGCTAACGCGCGGGCAGCGAGGCAAGCCGCGCCGCCGCCACCTTGGGCAGCATCACCAATATGCGCGCTCGCGCTGCCTGAGAGCTGGCCAGCGCTCGCGCTTGCGGGCCTGCCCCCAGAAACAGATCGATCCGGTTGGCGCCCTTGATCGCGCCGCCGGTATCCTGCGCCACCATTGTTGCCGTAAAAGGTTGCCCGCCCAGCGTTGTTTCCACCAGCAAAGGCGCTCCCAGCGGCACGAAGGCCGGATCAGCGGCGACCGACACCCGCGCCGTAACCGCGACGCCCATCGCACCGATGGGGCCGGAATCGACACTGGTGCCGGTTATTTCACGAAAGAACACCACGCTGGGGTTGGCGGCGAGCAGGGCGGGTGCTTCTGCCGGGTGGCTGCGCAGCCAGGCGAGGATCGAATCCATGCTGACCTGGCCTTTTTGCAGTTCGCCGCGATCGAGCAGCACGCGGCCGATGGCGACATAGCCGCGGCCGTTCTGGCTTGCGTACCCTATTCGCATGATGCCGCCATCGGGCAGCCGTAACCGGCCCGAGCCCTGGATTTCGAGGAAAAATGCTTCAAAAGGGTCGGCGGCAAAGGCCAGTTCAAGCCCCTTGCCCGCGAGCGCCCCGGCCATGATGGCGGCGCGATCGGGGTAGGGCTGCAGTGCCGCGCCTTCGATGCGGCCGCGCAGCTTGCGGCCTTTGAGATCGGCAGCAAACGCTCCCAGATCGACTTCGATAAGATCGGCGGGACGACGATAGAGCGGCACCGCATAGCCCGGCAGCGGGCGGCGCGCGCCGGCAATTTCGGGTTCGTAATAGCCGGTGGAAAATCCGGCATTGGCATCGCCTATGGCGACGGCAGAGAAGTGGGCGATCATGAACGCTTTGGCGTCACGCGCAGTCGCGGCGGCGGCACAGGCGCTATCCCAGTCACCGGCCCTGGTCAGCCCGCTCCGATCTTCGCGCGCCTGCAGCGACTTGCAGCTTCTGGCAAAGCTGGCGAGCGCTGCTGCTGCGTCATTTCCGGGTGTGAATGGCGTGATCTGGAGTGGCAGATCGGTGGCGATCGCTGGCCCCGATGCAGGTGCTGTTGCTGGCGCGGTTGGGGTTGGCAGTGCAGCGGGAGGCCGGGCACCTGTCTTTGGCGCGCATGCGGCCAACAACAACAGGGCGAGCAACGGTAGCCGGCCGGCGCTGCGTGTCACGCCCGCAAGTGCCCGATCAGGCGCCAGGTTCGTCGTCAGTGGCAATCAACAGCCACGAGGGTTCAAGGCTGCCGGCGTGGCGGCTGAAGGTCCACACGTCGGTGGCTGGCGCGCCCTGGACCCCGTTGATGGCGATGCGGGCAACGAAGCGCACCGTTACTTCTGCCATTTGTCCGATCATTTCGGCCCCGGTTATCGCGGCGCTGTCGATGGCAATGATCGAATTATCAAGCCGGGCGCCGTCGCGGTCTTCGATGGCTGTGGCAAAATTTTCCTGTACTTCGTCGGATACCAGCCCTTCCATGGCAGCGACATCGCCTGCCCAGAATGCCGACAGGATGATGCCATAGGCGGCACGCGCGCCCGACATGAACTGCGCCGGGTTGAAGCCGGGATCGGCATCGGCGATCACCTGCAACGCCGGCGCCAGATCCGCATTGGTGCCGCTGGGCACCACGACGCGATCGGCACTGCGAGTATCGGGTACGCGGCCCGATGGGGTCGTGATTTCGGGAACACCGGGACGGAAATTGTCGACCATCGGGCGTTCTTCGCCGGTACGTTTACCCAGGACGCTGACGAGGCGCAGGCCAATGAATGCTGCCAGCATCGCCAGCAGCACGATCTCGATCCAGTTACTCCCGTCAGACATTGTCTTGGCCTTGTCCGTTACAAACGCGCTATCAACCCTGTCATAGCAGGGAAATTGTGTTGCGGTCCATCACCACTCTACATCTGCGTCAACAACCACATTGTGCAAATGTTTCAGCGCAGCGTTTTTGACAGATTTTCAGCGTCGGACGCTGATCTTGCCAATCGGTGCACTGGTGCGGACGGCGGGACTCGAACCCGCACTCCCATCAAGAGAAGCAGATTTTAAGTCTGCTGCGGCTACCGGTTTCGCCACGTCCGCAAATGTTTTCAGGGCCTAAAATGCGCCCTCGGGCGAAATGCTGCCTGCCCCATCGGGGCGCGCGTGATCAATCGGCGTTCAAGCGTTCGCGCAATTCCTTGCCCGGCTTGAAATACGGCACCCGTTTGGCATCGACCTTGACCGCAGTCCCGGTGCGCGGGTTGCGGCCGGTGCGGGCATCGCGCCCGCGGGTCGAAAAGGCACCAAAGCCGCGCAGTTCAACCCGCCGGCCATCGGCGAGGGCGCTGGTTATCTGGTCAAAGATGGTGGCGACAATGCCTTCGACATCGCGCAACGTAAGATGCGGATTGGCTTCAGCGACGGCAGTGACAAGTTCAGACCTGATCATAGGCATTTCCCGTTCCGGCCCGCCGCATCATCAAGGAGTTGGGCCTACCCCTGGATGTTATTCAAGTCTAGCCACGCGCAGTCCATGGTCAAGGCTTTGCGCCCTGTTGACGCAATCATAACCAATAAAAATGAGAGTTTTCGCCGCCGTTTTAGCTGAACGGCGGCGAAAATCTCAATTTGCGGGCAGAATTAGCGCAAAGTACCGGAAAACCCGGGGCGAATTATGCCTTGTCGGCATCTTCCTTGGCCTTGTTGAAGGCCGCACCCAGGATGTTGCCGAGCGTGGCGCCCGAGTCGGAGGTGCCATATTGGGCAACTGCCGCCTTTTCTTCGCTGATCTGCATCGCCTTGATGCTCAGCATGGGCTTGCGACCCTTTTCAAAGCCGATGATCATCGCATCGACCTTCTGGCCGGGCTGGAAGCGTTCGGCCTTTTGTTCATCACGGTCGCGGCTGAGATCGCCGCGCTTGATGAACACCACCGGACCATCGTCGCCGACCTGGACATCGATGCCGCCATCACGTGCCACGACCACGGTCGCGGTGATGATGTCGTTCTTCTTGAGGTTGTCGGCCGCGGCCTGGCCTTCGGTGCTGGCAATGACGCGCGGACCCTGGCTTTCATCGAGCTGCTTGATGCCGAGCGAAATACGCTCCTTTTCGACATCGACTTCGAGGACGACCGCCTGGACGCGTTCGCCCTTGTGATGGCGCGCCAGTGCCTGTTCGCCGGTGAGGCCCCAGGCGATATCCGACATGTGGACCATGCCATCGACTTCGCCATCGAGGCCGATGAACAAGCCGAATTCGGTGCTGTTCTTGACTTCGCCTTCAACCTTGCTGCCGACAGCATGGGTTTCGGCAAAGACTTCCCACGGGTTGCGCTGGGCCTGTTTGAGGCCGAGCGAAATCCGGCGTTTTTCTTCATCGACTTCGAGCACCAGCACTTCGACTTCCTGGCTCGTTGAAACGATCTTGCCGGGGTGGACGTTCTTCTTGACCCACGACATTTCCGAAACGTGCACCAGGCCTTCGATGCCGGCTTCGAGTTCGACGAACGCACCATATTCGGTGATGTTGGTGACGCGGCCCTTGTGCTTGCTGTCCACGGCATACTTTGCCGCAGCGGTGGTCCAGGGATCGGCTTCGAGCTGCTTCATGCCGAGCGAGATGCGCTGGGTTTCGCGGTTGATGCGGACGATCTGGACGCGCAGCACATCGCCGATGTTGAGCACTTCGGACGGGTGGTTGACGCGCTTGTAGCTCATGTCGGTGACGTGGAGCAGGCCATCGATGCCGCCCAGATCAACGAACGC
>JBBQMB010000129.1:0-6665 GCA_038328515.1 Sphingomonadales bacterium | reverse complement strand
CGCGTCAGACCGCCAGGCCCGAGCGCCGAAACGCGGCGCTTGTGGGTGACTTCCGACAGCGGATTGGTCTGATCCATGAACTGCGACAGCTGCGACGAGCCGAAGAATTCACGCACCGCGGCAACCGCCGGCTTGGCGTTGATCAGGTCATTGGGCATGACCGTGTCGATATCGACGCTGCTCATGCGCTCCTTGACGGCGCGCTCCATGCGCAGCAGCCCGACGCGATACTGGTTTTCGAGCAATTCGCCGACCGAACGCACGCGCCTATTGCCGAGGTTATCGATGTCGTCGATTTCGCCCTTGCCGTCCTTCAAATTCACCAGAGTCTTGATGACTTCAAAAATGTCTTCACGGCGCAGCACGGTCATGTCGTCCGCGACATCAAGGTCGAGACGCATGTTCATCTTGACGCGGCCGACCGCCGAAAGGTCGTAGCGGTCAGCATCGAAGAACAGGCCATAGAACATGGCTTCGGCGGTTTCGCGCGTCGGCGGCTCACCGGGGCGCATGACGCGATAGATTTCGCTCAAGGCATGGTCGCGCTCTTCGACCTTGTCGGCCATCAGCGTGTTGCGGATCCACGGACCGACCGAAACATGATCGATATCAAGCAGTTCTATGGCGCTCTGGCCCGACTTGTCGATCGCAGCGAGGTTTTCAGCGGTGAGTTCGTCACCAGCCTCGATGTAAATCTCGCCGGTTTCTTCGTTGATCAGGTCAAACGCCGAATATCGGCCAAAGATTTCTTCGGTCGGGATCAACAGCGTCGTCAAGCCATCGGTGACGGCCTTGCGGGCGATGCGCGGCGTGATCTTGGTGCCGAGCGGGAACACGACTTCGCCGGTTTCGCCGTTGACGATGTCGAACGACGGCTTTTGCCCGCGCCAGTTGGCTTCGACGAACGGCACGACCCAGCCAGCTTCACCCTGCGAACCATGGCCACGCACCCAGGTAACGCGGTTGTAGAACAGGTTGAGGATTTCTTCCGAATTCCAGTTCAGCGCATAAAGCAGCGACGTGACCGGCAGCTTGCGCTTGCGATCGATACGGACGTTGACGATGTCCTTGGCGTCGAATTCGAAATCGAGCCACGAACCGCGATACGGAATGACCCGCGCCGCGAACAGATACTTGCCCGAGGCGTGGGTCTTGCCGCGATCATGATCGAAGAACACGCCCGGCGAGCGGTGCATCTGCGAAACGATGACGCGCTCGGTGCCGTTGATGATGAAGGTGCCGTTGTGCGTCATGAGCGGCATGTCGCCCATGTAAACATCCTGCTCCTTGATATCGAGCACCGACCGGGTTTCGGTATCGGCATCGACTTCAAAAACGATCAGGCGCAGCGTCACGCGCATCGGCGCTGCATAGGTCATGCCGCGCTGGCGGCACTCATCGGTGTCGTATTTCGGCTCTTCGAGTTCGTAATGCACGAAATCAAGCTCGGCGGTGCCGGCGAAATCGCGGATCGGGAAAACCGAGCGCAGCGTCTTTTCGAGGCCCGAAACATAGCCGATGGCGGGGTTCGACCGCAGGAAATGCTCATATGATTCGCGCTGCACTTCGATGAGGTTCGGCATCTGCACGACCTCGCCGATCTTGCCGAAATCCTTGCGGATGCGTCGGCGCGCGTTGAAGATATTGGGCTGCTTCATCTGGGTGGCCATGGTGGTCAAGTCGCCTCTCAAAATCGCGTCAGGTCAACGGGTTACCCCAGTTGACAACAAAAACCGCACGGCTTTCGGGGATCCCGAATACCGTACGGACCTTGGGCGTATCAGCCTTGCCAACCCTCTATTCGTCGCGGTTCGTTCGCACCAGATCGAACCGTGTCCCGAAGGCAGCAAGACGGCAGCGAGGATCGCTACCGGGAATTTCGTGCTGACCTCATATAGAGAAAGGTCGCGGTTTGCGTAAGGGGGTAATCAACAAAAATACAAGCCGACCGGCGATCAGGCCATTTCCCACTGCAAATGCCGCGCATCGAGATTGATCAGATTTTCCGGCTCGATCAGCACCGCCCGGGTGAAATAGCCAAGCAGCTGTTTGGCCGGGAGGTCCGGATTGCGCAGCAGGATCGCGGTTTCCTCTGACGAAAAATCGGCCATCCCGCGGGCGCGCTCGGCGCCGGTTTCGTCATAGATGTGCAGCACATCGCCTTTGACATAATTGCCGCGAATCGAAACGATATCGCCACGCTCGACACCGCGGTTGCCGGCGCCAATCGCGTCGGCGGCGGCAACGGAAATGACGATGCTGCCAGCCATCTGCAAACGATCGGTGAGCCACGCAGCCCAGCTTGTCGCCGGTTCGGCAAAGGCGACGCATCTGGTGCACGGGCGCGCGCCCCTGAGCACCGACGACACCGGCCGATCCGCCTCGCCATTGGCAATCAGCGTCGTGCACCCGGCATTTTGCGCCATGTTGGCGGCCTGCATCTTGGTCAACATTCCGCCGGAGCCCAGGGCGCTCACGCTGTCAGTCACCGCAAGATACTGGCTGACATCATGGACGATTTCCACCAGCTTGGCGCCCGGCTCGGACGGATTGCGGTCATACAGGCCATCAACGCTGGTGAGGATGACGAGATGCTGCGCCTGCACCATCTGGGCAATCCTGGCGGCAAGCCGATCATTGTCCCCGACGCGGATTTCCTCGGTCGTGACAGTGTCGTTTTCGTTGATGATCGGTAAAATTCCCGAGCTCAGCAGCCGGTGCAGCGTGTTCTTGGTATTGAGAAACCGGCGATGCGCCTCGACGTCGCCCAAGGTCACCAGGATCTGTGCGATATTTATGTCATGCTCCTGCCCGACCTGTTTGTAGGCGTTGAGCAACAGCGGCATCCCGCAAGCGGCAGCGGCCTGTTTGTCGCGCAGGCCCGCGGTTTCCGGCGTTGCATCGATCATTCGCAGGCCGAGCGCCACTGCGCCTGACGAGCAGAGGATCACCTCATATCCTTCGGCTCGCAGCAGCGCGATATCCTCCATTATCCGTTGCAGGAAGCCCCAACGCGGCGTCAACAACGCCTGATTTGTCAACAGACTGGAGCCAATTTTTATTACTATACGTTTAGCAAAATTCATTTTTAATTCTCATTATATAAACAATAAAATCTACAATAATTCGCATTTTTGATAATTGATGTCACCAAGATTGACATTGGCGTATTATCAATATATTTATTTTATATATACATTGATAGTCGCGCTGGCAAGTGCGTCTGATACCGCGCGGCTATTAAGCGATTTCGGGCCAAGCCAGACCGTCAACGAAATTTTACCCAACTCGACCGCCGGCAATGCTGCGTCGAGCATGAAGGAGGAAAATCCCTTGCGAATTGGATTGATCGGCCACGGCAGGATGGGCGCGGCCTTGCTCACGCAATGGCGCACTATCGGCGCGCATGATTTTTGGGTCATCGATCCTGCCGTCGCTGGCAATACCGGCGATGGCCAAACACATTTTCTCGCGTCGCCACCACCCGTTGCCGATTGCCAGTTCGACCTGATCATCGTGGCGATAAAGCCCCAGTTGATCGAGGCGGTGCTGCCGAACTATATCGGGCGGCTGGCAAAAGGCGGCTTTGTCGCATCGATCGCTGCGGGGTTTTCGATCGCGCGTTTAAGGTCGATCATCGGCGATGTGCCGGTCGTCCGGATCATGCCCAACCTGCCGGCAGCAATCGGCGCCGGCGTCAGCGGCCTTTGCGCCGACGCGTCGGCGACGCCAGCGCAACAGGCCGCCATTGCCGCATTGATGGAAGCGACCGGCCAGACGATCTGGGTTGATGACGAGGATCAACTCGACCGGCTGACCGCCGTCGCGGGCTCTGGCCCCGGTTATGTCTTCGAAATGGCACGCTGCTATGTCGATGCGGCGCAATCACTGGGATTTTCGCCCGAACAGGCCCGCACCCTGGTGTTGGGCACGCTCGCCGGTTCAATTGCGATGGCGCAAGCCGATACAGCGTCGCTCGCCCAATTGCGCACCAGCGTCACCAGCAAGAACGGCACCACCCAAGCCGGGCTTGCGGCGCTCAACGGCGATGGCGGACTTTCGCGCCGGCTCGGCGCCACCCTCGATGCGGCCTATGCACGGGCGGTTGAACTGCGCTGACGCCCCCCCCCTCATCAGACAGGATAACAATGTTGCAAACACTTGACCCAAAAGCCCAATCAACCCAGATTGATACAACGCGCCACGTCCATCAACTGGGCACCGCCGCCCGGCAAGCATCACGCCAACTGGCTTTGGCAGATACCGCGACCAAGAACCTCGCGCTTCGATCGGCGGCGTCGGCCTTGCGCGCAGCAGCACCGGTTATCCTGGCTGCCAATGCCAAAGATGTCGCATCGGTGGCAGGCCGCAAGCCCGAAGCCTTTATCGATCGATTGCGGCTCGATACCGGCCGCATCGAAGCGATGGCCACCGCGCTGGAAACCATCGCCGGCCTTCCCGACCCTGTTGGCCGCGAGCTGGCGCGTTTCGATCGGCCCAATGGCCTCGAAATCGTCCGTCTCGCCGTCCCGATCGGCGTTATTGCCATGATCTACGAATCGCGGCCCAATGTCGGTGCCGATGCTGCGGCGCTGTCGATCAAGTCAGGCAACGCCATAATCCTGCGCGGCGGATCCGAAAGCCGCCATTCGACGCGCGAAATCATCGCCTGCATGCGCGCCGGCCTTGCGGTGGCAGGTCTGCCTGAAACCTGCGTCCAGGCTGTCGAGACCACCGACCGCGCCGCGGTGACGGCGCTGCTGCAGGCGGTCGATTACATCGATCTCGCCATCCCGCGCGGCGGGCGCAGCCTTGTCGAACTGGTGCGCAACGAAGCGCGCGTACCAACGCTGCTGCATCTGGATGGCAATAACCACAGCTACGTTCATGCCGCCGCCGATATCGAACAGGCCATCGCGATCATCCGCAACGCCAAGTTGCGGCGTACCGGCGTGTGCGGCGCCACCGAAAGCATCGTCATCGATCGGGCCATCGCGGCGCAAGTGGTGCCCCGTCTCGCCAAGGCCATGCCCGAATGCGCTTTGCGCGGCGATGCCGAAGCCATGGCCATCGAACCCCGGTTGTTACCAGCGCGCGATGCCGATTGGGACACCGAATATCTCGACGCCATAGCATCGGTACGCATCGTCAGCGGACTTGACGAGGCAATCGCCTTTGTCACCGCTCATTCGTCCGGCCACACCGACGCTATCCTGACCCGCGATACCGCAGCAGCGCTGCGCTTCATGGCGGAAATCGACAGTGCCGTGGTAATGCACAACGCCTCGACACAATTTTCGGATGGCGGCGAATTCGGTATGGGCGCCGAAATCGGCATCGCCACCGGCAAAATGCACGCCCGCGGCCCCGTCGGCCTCGAACAATTGACCAGCTTCAAATATCTGGTCCACGGAAAAGGCCATATCCGCCCTTAGGGTCAGGTCGAGCCGCATGTTTGAAGAATATGGTGCCCGGGGGCGGATTTGAACCACCGACACGGGGATTTTCAATCCCCTGCTCTACCCCTGAGCTACCCGGGCCCGTGCTGCAGCCGGCGGGGTAAGCCGGTGCGGAGGCAGGCGTTTAGCCGTCCAGATCGCTATTGTCCAGACGTCCAATGTCGGAAAGTTCGTCTTCATTGTCACTCGCGGGCAAGGCGTAACCACCGCGCATCCATTGCAGCAGGTCACGATCCTGGCAGCCGGGCGAACAAAAGGGCGCATAGGCTGGCACGCGGGGACCCTTGCCGCAAAAGGCGCAGCGTTTATCGTCGGGATTTTCAGCCATGGACATCACCCGCCACCATGGCCAGCGCCGGGTCGGCGTGCAAGATAATGTCGCCACCTAGCGTGCGCGCCAGTGTCGCAATCAGATCGGGACGGCGTTCGAGCCAGCCGATGACGGCAGGATGCGCCGCAAGCGTGCGGTTACCGGCGCCGCTGCGTGTCGCGCGGCGCAAGAGTTCCAGCGCGGCAAAGCCCGGCGCCCGCACCGCTTCGACGAAATTTGTCCGATATCGTGGCCGCACGATCTGCACAAAGCCCCAGCCATTGACCGCGGTGCGTTCGAACGGTGCCGGCAACTGCGCATCCAATAATTCCCCGATCCGCGTTCGCGCGGCCTTGCCCGCCAGCGTTGGAAAATCGACGCCAATCGAGCCCTGCAGGTCAAAACGCGCAATCGCTGCCGCCACGGCAGGCGCCGCCGCCTGCGCCAAAGCCTCGGGGTCGCCTGGTCCGTCGATATCGATGACGGTCATCGCCGGCGTCGGGCTGATGGTCAGCAACCCGCCGGCAAAAGCGACATGGCCATAGCGCGCCGCCTCGACCGTCTCGCTCCAGCCAGCCGCCTCCAGACGGTCATCGCCGTGCCCTGACAGCCGCACCAGCCGGCCCTGCCCCGCCAGCCGCCCCGCCAGCCTCGCCGCCAGGTCTGGCCCCGCCTGCACTTCACCCACAGCATCAGCGTCACCCGCGACGGGCCGCAGCTTGGCGAGGCGCGGCCGCCCGGCTTCGTGCAACGCAGCCCGGGTGACTTCAACCCGCAGCAGCCCGCCTTCGGCACATGCGGGCAAAGGCTCGATAAGCCCGTCATGATCACCAAGCCGCATGATGCCGCGCCGGCCCGGCTCGAGGATTTTGGTCAACCGCGCGACATGCATTGCC
>JBBQMB010000128.1:0-6781 GCA_038328515.1 Sphingomonadales bacterium | reverse complement strand
CTCCGGCGCATACTTGTTCGTTGTCTTGCCCATATTGACTCCACCTTCTCAAGAGTTGGAGTCTCCGGCAAACCCGGCGCGGTTCAAGGTGCCGATTCGGCAGAAGGTGTTTCACCCCGCAGCACCGCGTTTCAATCTGGTCCGATTTACGCTTAAAGCCGGTTGTTGCCCGAAATGTTGCCCGCGGCGCACAATCTCAGAGCGAGACTTTCGGAAATTCGGTCTAAGTCTTTGAAATTATGGTGGACGCACCAGGGTTCGAACCTGGGACCCGCTGATTAAGAGTCAGCTGCTCTACCGACTGAGCTATACGTCCATGCACGGCTTTGCGTGGAGGCGGCAGTTAGCAGGGGGCTCCGGGCTTGTCCAGCGGCTTTGTTGCGGGACGTCAGGTCCGGGGCTGTGTATTCTGGCGGGCGATGCCCATGATCATGCCGATGAGGATCATCACCGTCATCATCGCCGAGCCGCCATAGCTGATCAGGGGTAGCGGAATGCCGACAACCGGCGCCAGGCCCATGACCATCATCATGTTGATGGCGAGATAAAAGAACAAGGTCGCGGTCAGTCCCAGCGCGAGCAGTCGCTGGAAATGGCTTTTCGCCTGCAGCGCGACGCCGATGCCCCATGCCAGAACGATGCCAAAGCCGATGATGATGAAAAGGCCGCCGAGCATGCCCCATTCTTCGGCCATGGTGGCGAAGATGAAATCGGTCTGGAGTTCGGGGAGATAATCGAGATGGCTTTGTGTTCCCTGCAAAAAGCCCTTGCCGTCAAATCCGCCCGAGCCGATGGCGATTTTCGATTGGGTGATGTGGTAGCCGGCGCCGCGCGGATCTGTGCTGGGATCCAGAAAGATCAACACGCGCTTGCGCTGATAATCATGCAGCATCGACCAGGCGAGCGGCATGGCGGCGACAACCGCGGCCATGGCGGTGCCGAACAGCCAGAGCCGCACACCCGCAAGAAACATCACGACCACGCCGCCAAACACGATCGACAGTGCCGTGCCGAGATCGGGTTGCAGCATGACGAGCGCCGCCGGGGCAGCGATCAGCGCCAGCGCCGGTAGCAGCGCCTTGAGTTTGGTTTCAAAACCGCGCGGCAGATAGTGATAGTAGCGGGCGAGAACCAGCACGATTGCCAGCTTCATGAATTCCGACGGTTGCAATTGAATGAAACCGAGATCGAGCCAGCGCTGGCTGCCGCCGCCGACGCGGCCGAGCAGTTCCACCCCGACCAGCCCGACAAGCACGACGCCATAGATCGCCCAGGCGTATTTCATCAGCGTTTCAGGGGAGACCAGCGCGATAAGCAGCGCTGCGGTCAGCAGGATGACAAAGCGCACGCCATGCTTGAGCGCCCAGGGCGTAAGCGCACCGCCAGCGGCGGAATAGAGGATCACCATGCCGAAGCTGGCGAGTGCTGCGACGACGATGACGATGCCCCATGGCATTCGAGCGAGTTCGCGCAGCCAGGGACCGTTGAACATCAGTCTTCCTGCCGTGGTGGGGCGGGGACATCGGGGGGAGCGATCTGAAACGTCGGCGGGGTCGGGGCGTCGGTGCGCAGCCAGGCTGGCATCAGTTTTGATTGTTCCTCCAGTGCGGCGGTTTGGGCGGCTTCGCGGGCTTGGGCGGCGCGCTTTTCGGCCAGCGCTGCCTCGATCGGGCCGAGCGCTGTGAGTGCGCGCGCCGGGTCATAGAGAAAGGTAAGCACGTCGCGGGCGATGGGGGCGGCGTAGCGGCCGCCGGCGATGCCGTGTTCAATGATGACACTGACGGCGTAACGCGGCGCTTCGGTGGGCGCAAAGGCGACGAACAGGGCATGATCGCGTTGTTTCCAGGGGAGCGCTTCGTTGCGTTTCACACCGGTGCGGCGTTCGGCGGCGGTAATCCGGCGGACCTGGGCGGTGCCGGTCTTGCCGGCAAAATGGACGCCGCCAATGGGGGAGCGGGCGCCGCGCGCCGTGCCGATGCCGGCGTTGACGACATCGAACATGCCCTGGCGGACGATGGCGAGATGGTCTTCTGGGATGCCCAACGAGGCAAATGCCGGGGGCGCGCTGCCGTCTGCCGCCGCGACAAGGCGGGGCATCACGGCATTGCCGCTGGCCAGACGCGCCGTCATCACCGCCAATTGCAACGGATTGGCGATGAGATAGCCTTGGCCGATGGCGGTATTGAGGGTTTCGCCGGCGTTCCATGGCTTGCCGTAGCGTTTTTGTTTCCACGCCGTGGTTGGCACGATGCCGCTGGCCTGGCCCGGCAGTGGCAGATCATATTTTTGGCCCAGACCCAGACGGTGTGCCATTGCCGCAATGGCATCAACGCCAACCTGCCGACCGTAATTATAGAAATAGACATCGCAGCTTTTGGGAAGGGCGCTGTGCATGTCGACAAAGCCATGGCCGCGCCTGGCGTGGCAGTGCCAGGTGTTGTTGCCGAGCCGGTAACTGCCGTTGCAATTGACGCCCTGGTCGGGGGTGATACCGGCCTGCAACGCAGCCAGCGCTGTGACCATCTTGAAGGTGGAACCGGGGGGGTAAAGCCCCATCGCGCTTTTGTTGAGCAACGGGTTGTGATCATTTTCCTGCAGGTCTTTCCACAGGGCCGCCGGCACCCGACTGGAAAAGATGTTGGGGTCATAGGCCGGCATCGAAACCATGGTCAGCACGTCGCCAGTCAGGCAATCGATGACGATGACGCTGGCGCTATTGTCGCCAAGCCGGCGGGCAGTGAAATTCTGCAGGTCGCGGTCGATGGTCAGTTTCAATGTTTCGCCGGGAATGTCACCGCGCGTGTCGAGTTCGCGCACCACCTTGCCGCGGGCGGTGACTTCGACGCGCTGGGCCCCGGCGGTGCCGCGCAATGACCTGTCGGCGCGGCGCTCGATGCCATCCTTGCCGATGCGAAAGCCCGGAAAAATCAGCAACGGGTCTTTTTGTTCCTTGTATTGCGCCGGCGTTGGTGCGCCGACATAGCCGAGCAGATGGGCAAAATGGTCGGCATCGGGATAGACCCGGCTGAAGGCGCGCACCGGGCGCAGTCCGGCGACATCGGCAACCTGGACATTGAGTGCTGCAAAGGCCTGCCAATCAAGATTGCGGGCGACTTCAACCGGCATATAGGCCGGCTGGATGGCGATATCGGCGCGGATGCGCAATTCGTCTTCGAAGCTGAGCGCCAGCACCTTGCCGATCTGGGCGAGCACGGCATCGAGGTCGGCGACCTGTTCCGGGATGAGTTCGAGCCGATAATCGGGGCGGTTAAGGGCCAGCGGTTTGTTGTTGCGATCGACGATCCAGCCGCGGCGCGGCGGGATGAGGCGCAACTGGACACGGTTTTCCTCCGATGCCAGCCGATATTGCTCACCCTGGAAGATCGACAGATACGCCAGCCGCGAGGCCAAAGTGACGCCGACCAGCCCCATGCCGCCACCGATTACCAGCGCGCGCCGCGTGAAGCTTTGTTCGCGTTCGGCTTCAGATCTCATGGCGTGCCGCCGGGGCCAAAGGCGACGCGCTGGATGCGCGCGCACAGCGCCACGACGAGCGGGTAGGCGATGATGCTGGTCAGCGCCTGCCAGCCCAGCGGCAGCAGCGGCACCGGCCGGCCGGCAAGCGCCATCAGGCCGCAGGTCGCCGCTTCGAAGGCGATGATCAGCGCGGCGGCCATTGCCCAGTCAAAGCCATGGGTGTGGCGCCCATACCGTGCTTCGAAGGCCCGTACGAAGCCAGCCGTGGCGGCGAACAAGGTAGCGTTGACCCCAAGCGGCTGGGCAAACAGCAGATCGGCGATGATGCCGAGGACAAAGGCCAGCCACGGAGGCATCAGCCCGGGCTGAAAGGTCGCCCATATGAAGATGCCGAGCAGTGCCAGATGCGGGAACACCGGCGCCGGTACCAGCAACGGCGCGGTCATCGCCACGACAAGCAGCAATGTGGTGGCAAAGGGCACCGCCAGCCGCCAATGCCCCCACCAGTAGCGGCGGCGTTCGGCGGCGTTCATCAGGCGCCAGGGCGGGGCAGTCCAGGCCATCAGCCGGTCAGGGCAGCGGCGCTGGCGGGCGGGGCGCTGCTGCGCCACCGCCACTGCGTCGCGCCTCGATAGGGACAGGGGCGTCATAGGCCGGCAATGGCGCGAGCTGTGGCATCACCATATAGGCCGTTTCGACGCGTACATAGGCGGCGCCGACCGGGTGCGCCGCTGGTCTGACCTGAACCGGTTCGTCCGGGCCGATGATGGTGCCGACGGGAATACCGGGCGGAAAGATGCCGCCATCACCCGATGTCACCAATCGGTCACCGGCGAGCAGCGGTAGATCGGCGCCGACCTTGTCATGCAGTTCAAGGGCGGGCCGGTTGGTGCCGACAACCAGCGCCGCCTGGCCGGTGCGCACGATGATCACCGGAATGCGGCTGGCCGGGTCGTTGAGCAGCAGGACGCGTGCCGAACCCGTGCCGGCCTCGATGGTCCGGCCGATAAGGCCCTGGGCGCCGATTACCGGGAGTCCGGGGCCGACGCCCTCACGGCGACCCGCAGCAATCATTGCCGAGCGCACGACCGAACCCGATGTCGCCGAAACGATACGTGCCGTGGCGATCAGGCCGCGGGCCGGATCGGCAACCTTTTCCAGTTGTCTGAGCGTGGCCAGCGCCCGGCGGTCGGACCCGGCGCGCTGGAGTTCGAGCCGCGCGGCGGCAAGTTCGGTTTCCAGCCGGCGGTTGCGGTCAACGGCGGCAAGATAGTCACCCACCCAGTCAGCGGCGCGGCCAGCGCCATCGAAGGGCGCGCGCACGACACTCCAGACCGGGGTGACGATATCGAGCATCACGCCGCGCATACGGGCCGCACCATCGGGGTTGACGCGGGCGACGAGCACCAACAAGAGCCCGGTGGCGATAACCGCGCCAGACACGACAGCCCCCACGAGCGCGAGATTCTGCTCGCGTCGCATGGCGGTCGATCGCCGTGGCGGGGGCGTCCAGTCCATTATTCACTCTTTTCGGGCGCACCGGCCGGGTGCACCGCACACATTGTTTATGCACACAGCCTGGCTCGCGTCACGCGCGAAAGTGCCGGGCTGTGGATAAGTTTCAGGCGCTGATCATCAGGCAGTGGTCAGCACGCCGCGATACATCGGGTCTTCGAGCGCGCGCCCGGTGCCAATGGCGACGCAGGTCAACGGGTCATCGGCGACTGTGACCGGCAGCCCGGTCGCCTCACGAAGCACGACGTCCATGTCATGCAACAGGGCGCCGCCACCGGTCAGCACAATGCCCTGATCGACGATATCGGCGGCGAGTTCGGGCTGGGTGTTTTCCAGCGCGGTGCGCACGCCTTCGACAATCGTGGCAACGGGTTCCGACAGCGCATCGGCGATCTGCGCCTGGTTGATGGTGATTTCCTTGGGCACGCCGTTCATCAGATCGCGGCCCTTGATTTCCATCGTCCGGCCGATGCCATCGGCGGGCATCTTTGCGGTGCCGATTTCCTTCTTGATCCGCTCGGCCGTCATTTCGCCGATCAGCAGATTATGGTTGCGGCGAACGTAGGAAACAATGGCTTCGTCCATCTTGTCACCGCCGACGCGTACCGACGTGGTATAGGCAAGCCCGCGCAACGACAGCACGGCGACTTCGGTGGTGCCGCCGCCGATATCGACAACCATGCTGCCGATCGGTTCGGTGACCGGCATGCCAGCACCAATGGCGGCGGCCATCGGTTCCTCGATCAGATAGACCTGCGACGCACCAGCATTGTTGGCGGCATCGCGGATGGCGCGCTTTTCAACGCTGGTCGAACCCGATGGCACGCAGATCACGATTTCGGGGAAACGCGGCAGCCGCGAGGTATGAACCTTGGCAATGAAATATTTGATCATTTCCTCGGCAACGTCGATATCGGCGATCACGCCATCGCGCAGCGGCCGGATGCATTCGACATTGCCCGGGGTCTTGCCCATCATCACCTTGGCTTCGTTGCCGACCGCCACGACCTTGCGATTGCCGCGAATGGTTTCCATCGCCACAACCGATGGCTCGTTGAGAACGATGCCGCGGCCGCGAACGTAAACGAGCGTATTGGCCGTACCGAGATCGATTGCCATGTCCTGGCTGAGAAACGAAAACATTCGGCTGAACAGCGACATGGGGGAGGTAACCAAATCTGCAAAAAGGGTGTGACGACAGGGCGCGTGCGTGCCCCTGCGCTTTAGGCCGCTTGGGCTCGATTCGGCAAGCAGGCTGACAGCCGACCGGCGGGTTATAAGCCCACCGCGCGCGACTTGTGCGCCAGCCCGCCGCGCCGTTGCGGCGGGAAGAGGCGGCAGATCATGTGCGTGGCGCAAAGATGAAGATTTCTGTGGGTAACTTTGGAATTTATGCGGGTGATCGGTCGGGCAGGCTAGGCAAGCCCTAACTTTAGATTAATCACTATGATGTAAAAATAATGGCAGGCAGAGGGTACATCTGCCGGTTGATCGGGGGGGCTGTCGCCATGCGCAAGCGACCACAGCTATTGGTGATGGCGCTGACGTGCCTTTTTGCCGGACTGTCAATGCCGCTGATGGCATTGGAAAATGTCGAAATACTGCGCACGCCGGCAACGATGGCACAGGGTGCTGGCTTTGGTGCTGCCGATGCCGTTGCGCCCGGCAGCCGGCCCGACAGGCTGGATGCCTGGTCTCTCGTGATGGCGGACCCATTGGCCATGCCGTTGATCATCGTCGGCAGCCTGGCGCTTGTCGCCGCGATCAGCTTGCGCCGCCAGCGTCGCCG
>JBBQMB010000127.1:0-6970 GCA_038328515.1 Sphingomonadales bacterium | reverse complement strand
GCCCAGAGCCTGTATTACACTTGGTCGAAGGAGTTCATGGAAGCGGGCAAGCGCCGGCTCGCCGGCGATACCGCCCGTGCTGCCACCACCGATGAGGTGCGGGACCTGCGCCGCGAAGCCGGCGCCTTGAAGGAATGCGTCGCCGATCTGACGCTGGAGAACCGTCTGCTTAAAAAAAGCATGATCGCGGGTGGGGGCGACGACGCATGAGGTGCCTCGCATCCAAGAAGCTCGAGATCATCACGCTTGTCGAGCAGTCGCACCTGCCGGCCCGGCGCACGCTGGACCAATTGGGCATTCCCCGCCGAGGTGCACGATCAGATTATCGAACTGGCGCTGGAGCAGACCGAGTTATCGCCTCGCGAGCTAGCGGTGCGGTTCAAATCCCGACCGTCCCCTCTGCGCTCTCATTTCAGCCAATCGTCCGGTTCGAACCGTTTCCCGAAATTTGCCATTCTCTTCGGCGTGATCGATTTCGTCCAATCTCTGGCGCAATGCACGCTGCCGCGCGACCCTGAGAGACTCACGGGGCGCTATGACGCGATAATGGCCACCTGATCTCCGACGTGCATTTGATCGAACAGCAGCCGGGCAAATGCTGGCGGGACTCCGATGCAGCCGTGAGTTGCTGCGCCCTTTCGCACATTGCTTGCATGAATTGCTATGCCATCGCCAGTTAGGCGCAACATGAAAGGCATTTCCGCATCATATGATGTTGACCGGTGCGATCGGGCTTTTGCCAAAACGTGAAACACCCCCAAAGGCGTTGACTTGCCGTCGGTGCCGAACAATATGACGGTCGTACCGATCTCATGGTCGGCCCGGAACACCGAGAGTGTCTGCCGCGCCAAATCCACCATTATCCAGGCTGGACCTTCGGCGATACCGTCCTCATTCCAGAGATAGTCGCCAAACTTCATGCGGCTGGGCGTGTTCAAGACGCTGTGCACGGCGCGCAACTGTCCGTCAGGAAGCGACAAACTGGCTTTCTGGTTTGCCGGGTAAGTGATGCGTGGGCCGCGTTCAGTGCTGATCTGTGCCGGTAATATTTCAATACGATCGGGTAGCGGCTGAGGGCTGTTGAGCACTGCCCATAACGCGACAAGGACGGCTAATCCTGAAACGCTGGCAGTCAACCGCACTTGCTAATCGCTCGTGGCGGTCAAGATTGTACGGGTCGAGCCCGCAATGGCACGGGCGTTCTTCCGCGTCCGGGAACGTAGGGCCGATCCAATCAGAGCGAATCCAGTGAGCAACATCAACCACGATTGCGGCTCGGGAACCGCAGTCCCAGAAGCGGGAACGATCACCACACCCACGCCTGGCAAACTTCCGATGCCGCCGCCAGTCAAAGCGCCGCCGATGCCGAAAACTCCAAAAGAATCATAGCCAGCATCACCGCCAAAGTACCCCGCGTAGCCGGCGCCGCCGAATTGTTCCGAGGGTGGATACAGCGTGTCACCGAACGAACCGATTGTTTCCAGGCCGGATTCTACACCCTCGGGTGAACCAGACGGGAACAACCCCGTATCCGAGAAACTACCGTCGCCCGGCGCTCCAGCACCTGCGTCGCCGCCGCTACCGCCGCCGATACCGCCGCCGCGCGATCCGTTGTCAGAATAGGCCAATTTGCTTTGCGACAGCGCCCCGGCACCGCGTGCGCCAGGTGAACGCGCCGAAAAGATCGATAGCGGATCGGCAAGCGCCGCACGAATTGCAGCGCTCCCGGCACCACTGCCACCAACGATATAGCCAGCTGGAAAAACAAGCAGAGGCAACGCCGCCACTACCCAAATCCACCGAATTGCCGACTTTTCAAAAAACGCGGAACGCATACGCAAAAACATTGAACATCCTTACGGCCCGTAAACTCCCGGTCATGTTCATAGTTCCAATTTCTCGAAGCCAGTCGAGACCAGCTTTTCGTACTGGCTATTGACCGACCGTGACTCCCGCGTTCTCTGTAAGTAGTGCGGACGCCAACCGAACTGTCGACAACAGATCGACCATCCTGCGGTTCGGACCGGTGACAGGACCCGGGTCTGTGCTGAAATTGGCAACACCACTATCTGATTGGAGCGCGTGGCAGTCGCCGTCGCCTACTCTGGCGGCGGCACACCACATAGTCCCGACAGCGCAAAGACGCCCACCGGCGGAATAGTAAAATCCGGGTTTAGCTTAACTTGGCCGCCAAAATGTCGAAACAGGCCGGACTACCTCACATCGCACGGCATCCAGCCTCCGGGTAAAAAAGGGGGCACGGGTCGGCTGATCGGGCGCACGAAGGGCGGCAAGAATACCAAGCTCCCTGCTGTGACGGATGCGAGAGGCCGTCCGATCAGCTTCTTCATGACGGCGGGGCAGGCCAGCAATTACACCATCCCTGCGGCCTTTGTGAACGGCCTGCCCAAGGCGGACTGGTTGCTTCTGGCTATGAGCCCTGAGCCCAGTGACAGGATCGCATTTTGCCGCCGCGAAAGTGCAATCTGCACTTCACCCGGACATATCCGGCCCGGCCTTTTAGCCGAACTGCGCGACAATTTCAGCGACAGCAGCCTTCACGTCATGTCGGCGATAGCCAAGCAGGGCGGTTTCCTGCGCGTCGGGTTGATAGGCAATAAACCCCGATCGCCCCTGCGGAATTGCCACGTCGGGCAGCAACGGCAATTCCGCGTCGCGCGCTTCGACCCTGATGTCGCCGCCACCGCGCAAATCGCGCGCCGCATCGAAAAACAGTTGAAAATAGGCTGCAAACGACAGGTTTTCATCGCCGACCAGATAGGCTTTGCCCGGTTCCCCGCGCGCCAATGCGCCGGCCAGTGCCTCGGAAAGCGATTGGAACGACATGAAGTTCGTGCCTCCGGGCGGTGCAAAAACCGGAATCGGGATCAGGCCTTTCGCCCATTGGGTATAGGGGTCGAAAATTGCGCTCGGCAGCCCCGGCACGGTGCCAACCATGAACGGCGCGTTGACACTTATCACGTCGAACCCGGCACGGCCCTGCGCCCGTGCCCCCTCACAGGCTGCAAGGCGTGACCGGATATAGCTATTACCGGCAAGCAAGCCAGGCATCGCCTGCGGATAAAAGCTGCCAAGCTGCACAGCCCGCTTGACCCCCGCCTCGCGGCAGGCGGCAAAGAATGCCGGCACCGCCTCGTGATTGGCCTTGATCAAAAACGCATCGAAATCGGCCCCCTGCGGCACATGACGCGGGTCATTGCCCGCTGCAAAAACCACCTGGTCAAAACCCGCGAGCCGTTCAGCGGAATAATCGCCCGCCACATAATCGCCTTGCAGGAACGGCATTGCCGCCATCGGCGTGGCGGCATGGGCCGGGTGTCGCCCGCCGACCGTCACATCGTGCCCTTTGGACGCGAGATGGGTCGCGGCATGGCCGCCCAGAGCGCCGGTCCCGCCGGCAACGAAAATCTTCATGGCATTGTCTTTCTTCACGTCTGATCAGGATTTTTGCCTGCGCGTAGCGCAGCAATGGCTTTGGCACCAAAGATCGCTTCAACCAATGGCGTCAGCATTTCGGGATTGTCGAACATCGCACCAGTCTTTGCTGAACGTGTCATCCCCGGCCGGATCGCGTCGATGCGAATTCCCGCCGCGCCCAATTCTGCAACGGTGGCGCGCACAAGGGCCCCGGCGCCCGATATGGCGACACGATAACCGGCGAGACAGACAAAGGGCATGTTCGCAGTCGTCGACAAGGTGGTGCGTGGCCTTGAATACCAGCCCCGGCAGATCGCTGGAACAAAGGTTGGCGGCTAGCCCCGCAAGCGAAAAGCCCGGACCCGAAATAGCGACATCGGGCGCAAGCACCGCGTGCCTGAATCGCAGCTGTGCGTTGCAAGGCGAGGCAATCCACAATCGTCGTCACGCGCCGGGAATTTGCAGGCCATTGCCCGATATCATCGGCACAACGGTCCATTCGCCCTGCGGTGTCTGCATCCAGCCCGATGCCGCGAGCGCGCCGCCATCGACGTGGATCACCGTCCCCGTCACCCAGGCCGCCAGCGGGCTGGCAAGGTAAAGCGCGGCGCCGGCGCAGTCCGCTGGCTGGCCGAAACGGCCCAGCGGAATCCACTTGTCCATGTTGGCGCGGTTTTCCAGCGGAATCATGACCTCCATCGCCAGTTGCGGCGTATCGGTCGTTTCAGGTGCAATATCATTCACCCTGATACCTTCAGGCGCGAGTTCGAGCGCGATGGTGCGCGTGAAGCCCGAAACACCGGCCTTTCCGGCGGTGTAAACGCTGCAATACGGCGCCCCGCGATGCGCTTCGATAGACGTGATGTTGATGATGCTCGACCCCGGCGCTGCGGCGCGCAGCAGCGGGATCATCGCATGCGTCATCCGCAAGACCTGCCCCAGGTTCACGTCGAGAATCTCATCGACTTCCGCCCCCGTCAGCATTGCAAACGGCCGTGCGTGGAGGAAATGGCCGACATTATTCACCAGCACATCGAGCTTGCCCGAGAGCGCGGCGATTTTGCCTGCCAGTATGGCGGGGGTCTTGCGGTCGAGCACATCGCAGGTCAGCACCATCGCGTTGGGCAATGCCGCCGCCACCGCCGCCGCGCGCGCCGGGTCGATCTCGGCAATCACGACAGTGGCGCCCGCTGCGTGGAATGCGTCGGCGATGCCGCGGCCGATGCCAACGCCGCCGCCTGTCACCAGCACTGTCTTGCCGGTGAAATCCAGCGCCACGGCAGGCGATCGTACGGCTTGCGTCATGCTGTGCCCTTCGGATTTTTGCGAATGTCTGTGCGCCTGCCAAGTTGGTGCGAACGATTTTACGGCATCAGCGCCGAATGGCGAAGGTGACCGAAAAACGCCGGGGATCGCTGAAATAGCCTTCACGAAAACCGAAGCCGGCGGTCGCATCGAACCCGGCGATCAGCACCTGCTTGTTGGTGACATTATCCACCGCAAAGCGCAGCGACGAGCCTTCCAACGGCAAGCCGAATTCGGCGCTGAGATTGACCGTCGCATAGTCGGGGGAACGGAGCGCCGAGTTTTCGACGTCGATAAACGTCACAGTGCGATAGTTGGCATCGGCGCGGAACGTGGCGTCGATCGTGTCCGTAATCTGCGCGACGTAGACAAGGCTGAGGCTGCCGGTGATTTCTGGCGCCTGTTTGAGCTTGCGGCCGGTCAGATCGATTGCCTGCCCATTGATCACAGTTGAAAATTCAAGATATTTCGCGTCGAGAAGGCCCAGCGACCCGCTGACGCGAAAGGCGCGCGACACCTTGGCGTCGATCTCCAGTTCGATCCCCTGGATCCGCGACCGCCCGGCATTTTCGTAACCGACATTCAGATTGGTCTTGTTCACCAGAACCTGCTGATCCTTGTATTCATTCCGGAATGCAGCAAGGTTGAGCAGCACCGGTCCAAGGTTGCTCTTGAACCCGAGTTCATAGGCAGTCAGATATTCCGGATCGTATGATCCGATCTCGATCGGCGCTGTCGGGCGGCCATTGAAACCGCCGCTGCGAAAGCCCCTGGACCAGGATACATAGCCGAGAATATTCGGCTGAAATTTGTAACTCAGCGACGCGCGTGGCGTAAAGGCGTCCCAATTTTTCGTCAGCGTATAGCTCGGCACAAGCGGAATTCCGCTGGCGATCCGGGTCGAGATCTGGCTGAAAGTCTTTTTTTCGTATGTGTAGCGACCGCCTAGTTCAAGCACGAGGTCGCTGGTCAGATCATAGGTAAAATTGCCGAACGCTGCATAGTTGATGGTTCTCTGACGGTTATCAAAATCGATGTTGAAATCGAAGAATGCTGCATTCTGCTTGTTGATGCCAAAATTGCCCAACTGCGCGAGCAACGTTGGCGAGCCATTCTGCACAGCGTTGAAAAAACCGTCCGCCACCACCAGGCGCGTGTCATCGCGGGTGTTTTCCTGGAAATAATAGGCACCGACAAGTAAATTGGCGCGATCGCCGAACAAGGGCGTTACATATTGCAATTCCTGGCTAAACTGCCGGGCGCGTTCATCATGGAAATCGCCGGCATAGTTGACAGTCGATGAGGCATCGCCGTCGCGGCCAAAAATGGCGTGGACCCAGCGGTAGGCGCTGATCGATTTCAGCGTGCCTTCGCCAAGTTCATACGACAGGGTCAATGCCGTATTGGCGCTATCGGTGTCATCACGATTGAGCGCCGGCGTCGAGTCGGTTCGATCAATCCGGCCGGGAACGGTGCAACACGGCCCGAGCGCGATATTCTGCAGCAACGAAAAAAACGCCTGGTTGTTGAACGCCAACATCGAGTGCGGCGCCGAATTCTGCCGCCTGTGCAGGCCATCGACGGTCAGGATCGCATCGAATGGACCGCCATCGTAATGGAGCGTCACGCGGCCGGCGACCACGTTCCTGTTGCCGAGATTCTTGCCGGAAGGGATTTTTTGCCAACCGTCGCCAAATTCGCCAAGCGCAGTGACGCCGATCGACAATGAATCGCTCAGTGGTGCTTCAACATTGGCGCGAATACGGACGTTGTTGAACGAGCCATAGCGGAAATCGGCTTGCAAAACATTGCTGCCATCGGGAACGTGACTGACGACGTTTATCGCGCCGCCGATGGTATTCTTGCCGAACAGCGACCCCTGCGGGCCGCGCAGCACTTCGATCCGGCTGACACCGAGCAGTTCGGTGGTCGCACCGAACGTGCGGGCGACATAAACGCCGTCAATATAGACACCCACTGCTGGGTCGGACGTGATGATGAAATCATTCTCGCCGACACCGCGGATAAAGGCCGCAATGCCGCCGCTGTTGCCGCCCTGGCCCGGGGTGAAATTGAGGTTGGGGGCGATCTGCTGGACGTCGGTGACCGAATCAAGGCCGCGCGAATCGAGGTTCGCCTGGCTTACCGCGGTGACAGCGATCGGAACGTCCTGAAGCCTTTCCTCGCGCCGGCGGGCCGTCACGACGATTTCGTCGTCGTCAGTCGA
>JBBQMB010000126.1:0-6999 GCA_038328515.1 Sphingomonadales bacterium | reverse complement strand
TGCCCAATGCGTTCAATTCATCAAGATAATGGCCAATCACCGCCCCCGCCTGCGCTGCCAATGCCGTGGCCAGCGTTTCGGCATTGACGTTGGGGTTGCCGTCGCGGTCGCCGCCAATCCAGCTCCCGGGCCGCACAAAGGGCGGCAGCCGGGCACCGGTCAGGGCTTCCCAGCGCGCGTGCAAGCGCGGCAGCACCGGCAGGAAGCTGCCGGCAAGATACGAAAGTGCCGACTGGATTTCATCGGCGACGACCGGCTTGACCGCGCGCAACGGCCGCGTCTGCCACAAAATGGTTATCTGGCGGATCAGTTCGGCTTCGGTCGCGGACGCGCAAAAACCGTCGTGACACGCCGCCATCAGTGCGGTGATGCTGGCTTCGCGATCGATCATGCTCTTGCGGCGCACTTCGGTGGGGTGTGCCGTCAGCACTGGCACGATCAGCGCGCGCTGCAACAATGCGATCACGGCACTGCTGTCGACGCCAACCGCCGCCAGGCTTTCGATCGCCCCGGCCAGCGTCTTGGCCGGCACTGCTCCGGCGCGGTCGCGATCTTCTGCAAGATTGGCGAGAAGTGAAAACAACAGGAAGCCGCGCACGAAACGCAGCGTTTCGCCCAGATCGAGTGCCCCCAGTTTTTCCGTCAACGCCGCTGCGCTGGCCGCGTCGGGGTTGCGATGGGCGGCAACCGATGCCTGACGGACGCCTTCGATTGCCTCAAAGACCGCTTCACCTTCCTGGGCGCGGATGACATCGCCCAGCAGCCGGCCGAGATAACGCACATCTTCACGCGTGGCAGGGTTTGCGGCGAGCGGGTGATTCATGCGGGCATATTCCTGATGCGGCTTTCGTGGCCGCCACACTATGGCCAAAGCACCGCGATTTAAACCGCCAATACCGGCCAGAGCAGCCAGCCAATGATCGCACCGATCTGCAGGCCGATAATCGCCAGCAGTTGCGTCGCAAACGGTTGCTTGCGGGTTTTGTGGCGCAGTTTCTGCTGGGCCGCATATGTTGCCGCGCTACCGCCGGCGGCGGCCATCAACAGCAATGTCGTTTCGGGCATGCGCACGACCGGGCGCCTGACCTGCTCGAGCGCGCGGCGCTTGTCGGTGGCCATGGCGAACCAACTCGCAGCATTTATGAAAATAAGCCACAGCGGCAGCGCTATCCACAGCCAGCCAAGATCAATCGGTTGCGCGATTTCGGCTGGGGCATAATAGCGTTTTTCAGGCGCATCGGGTGCCTTGGAACGGCGAAGCGGCGGGTCGGTACGCTCTGGGACGACCATGCTTGCCGCCGCGCCGCCGCAGCGCAACCGGCCATAGCGTTCGACGGCCTGGCCAGCGGCGACCATCGCGCAGCTAAGGTCGGCGCCATCGGCGGCACAGCGCACAATGGCGCGACCGTAACGGTCGGTATCAAGCTGGTTGCACGAAATTATGTGGCCGGCTGTCAACCGCGCCAGATAATCGCGCGCCGCAAAGGGGTCGCCCGGCGTACAGGCACGACCCGGGCGGCATGCCCCGGGCATTTCGGGGGCGTCGATGCCGTAAAGCCGCATCGACCGGTCATCGCCGCGGCAGCGGATGGCATCGCCGTCGTGATGGCTGGGCGACGGACACGCGAAATCGGCAGCGGCGGCTGCAACGGGAACCCCCAGCGCGGCGACAAGCGCCAGTCTAATCGAGAAACGGATCACGGACGAGAATGGTATCCTCACGTTCCGGCGAGGTCGAGACCAGCGCCACCGGGCACTCGGTCAATTCTTCGATGCGGCGGATATATTTGATCGCCTGCGCCGGCAGATCGGCCCAGCGGCGCGCGCCTGCGGTCGATTCGGCCCAGCCATCAAAGTCTTCATAAACCGGCACCACCCGCGCCTGATCGGCGGCATGGGCAGGAAAATAATCGAGTTCCTCGCCATCGAGCCGGTAGCCGGTGCAGATGCGGAGTGTTTCAAAGCCATCGAGCACATCGAGCTTGGTCAGCGCCATGCCGGCGACGCCCGACACCACAATCGCCTGGCGCACGAGCACCGCATCGAACCAGCCGCAACGGCGCTTGCGCCCGGTGACGGTGCCGAATTCATGGCCGCGCACCCCGAGTTTTTCGCCGTCTTCGTTGTCCTGCTCGGTCGGGAACGGCCCGGAACCAACCCGCGTTGTATAGGCTTTGACGATGCCCAGCACATAGCCGACCGCGTTTGGCCCCATGCCGCTGCCTGCCGCCGCCTGGCCAGCCACGACATTCGAGCTCGTCACGAACGGGTAGGTGCCGTGATCGACATCAAGCAGCACGCCTTGCGCCCCTTCGAACAGGATCCGCGATCGCCGGGCCTTGGCATCGCGCAGTGCCGCCCATACCGGCTTCACGAACGGCAGCACCGCCGGCGCGATATCGTGCAGCTGGGCAACCAGGGCGTCGCGATCGACCGGCGCAATGCCGAAACCGGTGCGCAAGGCGTTGTGATGCGCGAGCAACCGGTCAAGCTGTGGCCCGATATCATCGAGATGCGCGAGATCGCAGACGCGCAGCGCGCGCCTGCCGGCCTTGTCTTCATAGGCAGGGCCGATACCGCGCCTGGTCGTGCCGATCTTGCCGGCGCCGGACGCATCCTCGCGCGCGCCGTCAAGATCGCGGTGCAGCGGCAGGATCAGCGGGCATTGATCGGAAACGTGCAGGTTGTCGGGGGTGATGACAACGCCCATGCCTGAAATGCGAGCGACCTCGTCGCGGAAATGCCACGGGTCAAACACCACGCCGTTGCCGATAATCGACAGCGTGCCGCGCACGATGCCCGATGGCAACAAGCTGAGTTTATAGACTTTATTGCCAACAACCAGCGTATGGCCAGCATTGTGACCGCCCTGGAAACGCACTACGACATCGGCGCGTTCCGATAGCCAATCGACAATCTTGCCTTTGCCTTCATCGCCCCATTGGGCGCCGATGACGGTGACGTTGGGCATCACTTGCTTCCTTCTCCCCTCCAGCTTGCGGGAGGGGCCGGGGGTGGGTTCTTAGTATTGAAGGGAGCGCCCTGCAGCATTCCCCACCCCCGACCCCTCCCGCAAGCGGGAGGGGAGAGGTTAGATCGCCGCCGCCTCTACGCCATTCCAGACGTGGGTGCAGCGAAAATCAGCAGGGTTGGCGTCAGGGGTGAACGCCGCCACTGTTGCCCAGCCATCGGCGCGCAATCGGGCGGCGATATCCGCCCCGCTACCCAAGGGCACCAGCACCCGACACGGATCGACCACACCGAGCCCGGCATCGACCAGCCCGTCGACATAGAGCGAAAAGCCGATCGCCGGTTCGCTGCCGCCATCGGGTGTCATGATCTGATAGGCGCCACCGCGGCCGGTTTCGCCTGATATGCCATCGCCAAACAGCGAAAAGCCGATCCAGGTCTGATATTCAAAGCCATGGCGCTCGGTCGGATCGAGTGTGACCGTAACCCCGGCAAGCGTCGCCACCAGCGCCGCCACCGCCGCCAGTCGGTCGCGCACCGGCGTCGGCAGATTTAATGCTGCCAGCCGTGCCAGCGCCGCATCGGCGGGACCGGCTGCAGCAATCAGCGGTTCATAGGCTTGTGCGCCCAGCGCCTTCAAGCCGCCGGCATCCTTGCCATCAAGCAGGCGCTGGACATCGCCGAGCGTTGCCCGGCCCAGTGGCCAGCCGGCCGCCGCGAGATCGGCGACCAATGTTGGCAGGGTGATATCGAGTGACAGCCCCGTCAGGCCGGTTTCCACCAGCGCCGTCACCGCCAGCGCAATGACCTCTCCTGCGGCTACGGCGCTGTCGCTGCCGATCAGTTCGACGCCGACCTGGACGCTTTCGCGTCCCGGGCTGAGTTGGCTTCCACGCACACGCAGTACCGGGCCGGCATAGCTCAGCCGCAACGGCCGCGCCGCGCCAGCAAGGCGGGTGACGGCGATGCGGCCAACCTGGCCGGTCATGTCCGAGCGCAGTGCCAGCGTGTGCTGGCTGACCGGATCGGTGAAGCGCAGCAATTCGCGCCGCGCCGCGCCGCCAAGCCGGCTGCCGAGCGATTCTTCATATTCGACCAGCGGCGGCTGCACGCGTTCATAACCGTGCGCCGCAAAGCTGGCGGTAAGGCTGCGCACCAGCGCTGCGGTCGCCTCGGCCTGCGGCGGCAACCGGTCACGCAGGCCTTCGGGGAGGAGGCCGGTGGGGATCATGGGCGCTGCGCCCCTCTCCTGGTTCGCGCGCAACGCGGCGAGAGAGGGGAAATTCCTGCCGCCATCATACGAAGTTCAGTGCCTTTACCGTCTTTACCCCCGGCAAGCGGCAGATGCTTGCGAGTAGCGGATCCGGGATGGCATCATCGACCGAGAGCAACAGCACAGCCTCGCCGCGTTCGTCGCGGCGACCAAGGTGGAAGGTGCCGATGTTGACGCCACCTTCGCCGAGCGCGCCACCGAGCCGCCCGATGAAGCCCGGTTTGTCTTCGTTGACGATATACAGCATCCGGCCATTGAGATCGGCTTCGACGGTGATGCCGAAAATCTCGGTCAGGCGCGGCTTGGTCATGCCGAACAAGGTGCCGGCAACGCTGCGATCGCCATCGGGGGTTTTGACCGTGACGCGCAGCAGCGTGTGATAATCGGTTTCGCGTTCGTGGCGGACTTCGGCAATCTCGATCTCGCGTTCGCGCGCCAGATAGGGGGCGTTGACCATGTTCACCGTGTCGCTGTGGGTGCGCATCAACCCGGCAAGAACGGCGGCGGTGATCGGCTTGATGTTCAACTGCGCTGCTGCGCCTTCGACTTCGACCTTCACACCCTTGACGCCTTCGGTGACCAACTGGCCGACCAGCGAGCCGAGCCGTTCCGCCAACTGCATGTAGGGACGCAGGCGCGGCGCTTCTTCCGCGCTCAGCGACGGCACATTGAGCGCATTGGTTACGCCGCCGGTGAGCAGAAAGTCGCTCATCTGCTCGGCAACCTGGATCGCGACATTGACCTGGGCTTCATCGGTCGAGGCGCCAAGGTGCGGCGTCGAGATGAAGTTGGCGGTGCCGAATAGCGGCGATGCCTTGGCGGGTTCGTCAACGAAGACATCGAGCGCGGCGCCGCCGACATGGCCGCTATCCAGCGCTGCCTTCAATGCCACTTCGTCGATCAGGCCACCGCGCGCGCAATTGATGATGCGAACGCCCTTTTTGGTTTTGGCGAGGTTTTCGGCCGAAAGGATGTTGCGGGTGCTGTCGGTCAGCGGCGTGTGGAGGGTGATGAAATCAGCCTGCGCCAGCAGTTCATCAAGGGTTACCTTGGTGACACCCATATGTTCGGCGCGTTCGGCGGTGAGGAATGGATCATAGGCGATCACCTTCATCTTTAGCCCAAGCGCACGATCGGCAACGATGCTGCCGATATTGCCGGCGCCAATCAGGCCCAAAGTCTTGGCGGTCAGTTCGACCCCCATGAAGCGGTTCTTTTCCCATTTGCCGGCCTGGGTGCTGGCATCGGCTTCGGGAAGTTGGCGCGCGAGGGCGAACATGAGCGCAATGGCGTGTTCGGCGGTGGTGATGCTGTTGCCGAACGGCGTGTTCATCACCACGATACCGGCCCCGGATGCCGACGGGATATCGACATTATCGACCCCGATGCCGGCGCGGCCGATGACCTTGAGATTGGTGGCAGCGGCAATAACATCCTTGGTCGCCTTGGTGGCGCTGCGGATGGCGAGGCCATCATAATTGCCGATGATCTTCAACAGATCATCCTTTGACAGGCCGGTGATTTCATCGACTTCGATGCCACGGGCACGGAAGATTTCGGCCGCCTTGGGAGACATTTGATCGGAGATTAGAACTTTGGGCATTTTATTTTCCTTCTCCCCTCTCGCTTGCGGGAGGGGTCGGGGGTGGGGTTTTTGTCGGGGGAGGGGTTGCTTGAGACAACGAAGGCCTCACCCCCAAGCCCCTCCCGCAGCCGTAGGCGACGCCTTCGCGTCAACAGGGAGGGGAGAAGATTCAGGCTGTCGCCTCGGCATGGGCCCATTCGAGCCATTGCGTCAGCGTAATGACATCAGCGGTATCGACCGTGGCGCCGCACCAGATGCGCAGCCCTGGCGGGGCATCGCGATAGGCACCAATGTCATAGGCAGCATCTGCCTTGTCGAGCAGAGACACCATTGCCTTGACCTGGTCTTCGGACGTGCCGGGCAAAGTAAGGCAGACGCTGGTATTTGACCGCGTTGCCGGGTCTTTCGCCAGATTTTCGATCCACGGCGTCCGCTCGACCCAATTGTTGAGCGCCGTCGCATTGCCATCAGCGCGCGCCATCAGTTCGGGCAGGCCACCGATGTGCTTCGACCATTCAAGGGCATCGATATAATCTTCGACAGCCAGCATCGACGGCGTGTTGATCGTTTCGCCGGAAAAAATGCCTTCGATCAGCTTGCCCTTTTGCGTCAGGCGGAAAATCTTGGGCAGCGGCCAAGCCGGCGTGTAGCTTTCAAGGCGTTCGACAGCGCGCGGCCCCAGAATGATGACACCATGGCCACCTTCGCCACCCAACACTTTCTGCCAGCTGTAGGTCAGCACATCGACCTTGGCCCAGGGAATGTGCTGCGCGAAAACGCCCGAAGTGGCATCGACAAGATTGAGCCCTTCGCGATCATCACGGATCCAGTCGCCATTGGGAACGCGGACTCCCGACGTGGTGCCGTTCCAGGTGAAGCAGACGTCACGCGACTGATCGATGCGCGAAAGATCGGGCAGTTCGCCATAAGGGGCGGTAACGACGTCAGCTTCGATCTTCAGTTGCTTGATGGCATCGGTAACCCAGCCTTCGCCAAAGCTTTCCCAGGCGATCATGGTAGCAGGGCGGGCGCCGAGCAGGCTCCACATCGCCATTTCATAAGCACCGGTATCGGACGCGGGTACGATGCCGATCCGATGTGTCGAGGGCACGTTGAGGATTTCGCGCGTCAGGTCGATGGCCAGCTTGAGACGCGCCTTGCCGATCTTGGA
>JBBQMB010000125.1:0-7541 GCA_038328515.1 Sphingomonadales bacterium | reverse complement strand
GGCGGCCATGGCCGATAATGGCATCGTGCCGATCGATCTGGCGGTGATCAACCTTTACCCCTTTGCAGCGACGGTGGCCAAGGGCGCCGCGCGCGACGAGATCATCGAAAATATCGATATCGGTGGCCCGGCGATGGTGCGATCATCGGCCAAGAACCATGAATTTGTCGCGATCGTTACCGCCCCGGCGCAATATGCCGAAGTGATTGCCGCGCTCGATACCAATGGCGGCGCGACCGACCTGGCGCTGCGCAAGCGGCTGGCGGCGGCGGCGTTTGCACATACCGCGGCCTATGATGCGGCGGTGGCGAGCTGGTTTGCCTTTGCCGACCAGGGTGAACAATTCCCCGCCGTGCTGCCGCTGGCGCTGACCCGCGCCGATACGTTGCGCTATGGCGAAAATCCGCACCAGCAGGCGGCGCTGTATTTGCCGCAAATGGGCGCGCGCGGCGTGGCTGCCGCACGCCAGGTGCAGGGCAAGGAACTGAGCTACAATAATCTCAACGATGCCGATGGCGCGCTCGAACTCATTGCCGAATTCCGCGATGCCGGCCCCGCGTGCGCGATCATCAAGCACGCCAACCCGTGCGGTGTCGCCACCGGGGCAACGCTGGCCGAGGCGTACAAGGCGGCGTTCGATTGCGATCCGGTTTCGGCCTTTGGCGGGATCATCGCGGTCAATGGCCTGATCGACGGCGCAACGGCGCAGGCGATTGCCGGGATTTTCACCGAAGTGGTGATTGCGCCCGATGCCGATGCGGACGCGCTGGCGGTGTTTGCGGCCAAGAAGAACCTGCGGCTGCTGCTCACCGGCGCGCTGCCCGATCCGCGCCGGCCCGGCCTCGCGCTGCGCCAGATCGGCGGTGGCATGCTGGTGCAATCACGCGACAATGGCGCGGTGACGCGCGCCGATTGCAAGGTGGTGACCAAACGCGCGCCCACCGATCAGGAATGGGCCGACATGCTGTTCGCCTGGACCGTCGCGCGCCATGTGAAATCAAATGCCATTGTTTATGCCAAGGGCGGCAGCACGGCAGGCATCGGCGCTGGCCAGATGAGCCGGCTCGATTCGTCGCGGATTGCCGCGGTAAAGGCCGGCGATGCGGCCAAGGCGGCGGGCTGGCCGCAATCGCGCACCATTGGGTCAGCGGTGGCGTCGGATGCGTTCTTTCCCTTTGCCGATGGCTTGATTTCAGCGGCTGAGGCGGGGGCAACGGCGATCATCCAGCCGGGCGGTTCAATCCGCGATGCCGAAGTGATAGCAGCGGCCGATGAGCGCGGGCTGGCGATGGTTTATACCGGGATGCGGCACTTCCGGCATTAGGCTGGTCGTGCTGGATCAGCGCCGCGTCACGCGATCGAAGCGCATCTGCCCCTGTTCGTCATGCCCCAGCGCCCGCCAGCCCAGGCGCGTGTAAAAGCCCTCGGCGCGGGTTCCGGCGGCGGTCGCGAGGCTGAGATGCGTGATGTTTTGGCGGGCGGCCCAGTCCAGCATCGCATCGTGCAGGGCGCGTCCGATCCCCATCGCTTCGGCGTCGGGGGCCACGAACAAGGCCCAGACGCTCGCGTCGGCTGCATCGGCGGCGGCAAAGCCCAGCAGCGTCGCGCCGTGCTCGGCCACCCAGGCTGTACCGTTGCGCACATAGGGTTGATAGCTGGCGGCGGTGATGCCGGTGCGGGCGCTCAACTTGTTTTCGCGCACGGCGAGTCGGATGGCGTGCATGGCGGCGATATCGTTGAGGCGCGCGGCGCGCAGCGTGAAATCCATCGTTGCGGTATCGCATGGTTGCGGGGTCGCCGCTACACTGCCGCAAAAGCCGGCTTTGGGGAGATAGGGTGTGACGATTGCAGTAGCGTTGAGCGAGTCGATGGCGGCGCATGGCATTGCCGGTGCGGTGGCAATGACCGGGGATCGTGATGGGGTCACCTCGCAGGTCGCCATCGGCCATCGCGGCGATGGCAGCGCGATGACGCTCGATACGGTGTTTCAACTGGCATCGATGACCAAGGCGGTGGTGTCGGTGGCGGCGATGCAATTGGTCGAGGCAGGCAGGCTTTCGCTCGATGCGCCGATTGGGGGTTTGTTGCCCGATCTGGCGGACCCGCAGGTGATTACCGGGTTCGGCGAAGACGGCGCCGTGCAGACCCGGGCGGCAGTGCGGCCGATCACGTTGCGGCATCTGCTCACCCATACGTCGGGCTTTGGCTATGATTTTGTCCATGCCGATATGGCGCGGGCGCGGGCGGCGCCGCCGGTGCCGGGGTCGATGGCGTCGCTCCGATCACCCTTGCTGTTCGATCCCGGCGAAGGCTGGGCCTATGGCGTCAGCACCGATTGGGTCGGGCTGGCGGTGGAAGCCGCGAGTGGTATGCGGCTCGATACCTGTGTCGCGGCGCATGTGACGGGGCCGCTCGGCATGGCGGATACCGGCTTTGTGGCGCCGGCAGGGTCAGAGGCGCGGCGCGCGGTCAACATGGCGCGCGGGCCGGATGGCGCGCTGGTGCCCTATCCGATCAACATCGGCGGCGGCACCAGGGGCGAATTCATCTCGGGCGGCGGCGGTTTGTGGGGCACCGCCGGCGATTACATGCGCTTTGCCCGGATGCTGGCAAACGGCGGCAGCCTTGATGGCGTCACCATCTTGCAGCCCGCGACCGTAGCCGAAATGGCGCGCAACCAGATCGGGACGTTGCGCGCCGGCGCGATGACGACAACCATGCCGGCGCTGTCGCTGGCGGTTGACTGGTTCCCCGAGATGACCCCGGGCTGGGGGCTGGGCTTCCTCATCAACCCGCAAACCAGCGCTTCGGGGCGCCCGGCCGGCAGCCTCGCCTGGGCGGGCAACTGCAACACCTATTTTGTCATCGACCCCGCGTCGGGGCGCTGCGGGGTGCTGTTGATGCAGATGCTGCCCTTTGCCGACCCGGGCGCGCTGGCGGTGCTGGCGGCGTTCGAAGGCGCGCTGTTCGCGGGTTAAACGATGCGCGGCGCCTGCCCGGGGGCGGGCGGCGGCACAATGAAATCGGGCGCCGGGTCGGCCGGCTCGGTTTCATCAGGGTTGGGGTTGTTTGCCGGCGATGGCGCTTCCGATGGGTTGATGATCTGCGGAATCTCAACCGGGTCGGGGTTGTTGGCGGGGGGCGGGTGTGAGCTCATGCCACTATAACCCCCGGCGAGCGCGCAGGTTCCTTCAGCCCAATCGCAGCCGGATCGATGCAGCGTGCGCCGCCAACCCTTCGGCATCGGCGAGCAAGGCGCCCGCCGGGCCGATGGCCGCCAGCCCGTTTGGCCCGCAATCGAGGAAGGTCGTGCGCTTCATGAAATCAACCACCGACAGCCCCGAGGCAAAGCGCGAGCGCCGGCCGGTCGGCAGCACATGGTTGGGCCCGGCGAGATAATCGCCCACCGCTTCGGGGGTGTGGCGACCCAGGAACACCGATCCGGCGTGGCGCATGCGGGCGAACAGCGCGTTGGGATCATCGACCATCAGTTCGGCGTGTTCCGCCGCCAGTGCATCGAGCAGCGGCACGGCAGCATCAAGATCGGGCACGACAATGATCGCGCCATAATCGGCCCAGCTTTGCCGCGCGACGGCGGCGGTGGCGAGGCTGGCAAGCTGGCGGTCGACGGCGGCGGCGACCGCATCGGCTTCGGCAGGATCGCAGGTGATGAGGATCGATTGCGCCACCGGGTCATGCTCGGCCTGCGCCAGCAGATCGGCGGCGATCCAATCGGGGTTGGATTTGCCATCCGACACGATGACGACTTCGGACGGGCCGGCGATCATGTCGATGCCGACGATGCCGTAAAGCTGGCGCTTGGCTTCGGCGACCCAGGCGTTGCCGGGGCCGGTGATGACATCGACGCGCGGCACCTGCGCCGTGCCGAACGCCAGCGCGGCAATCGCCTGTGCCCCGCCGATGCGCAATACTTCGGTAACGCCGGCCAGCCGCGCCGCCGCCAGCACCAGCGGGTTGATCGCGCCGCCCGGGGTCGGCGTGACCATCACCAGCCGGTCAACGCCCGCCACAACCGCGGGAATGGCGTTCATCAGCACCGATGACGGATAGGCGGCGCGGCCACCCGGCACATATAGCCCGGCAGCCTCAACCGGCGTCCAGCGCACGCCGGTGCGCACGCCTTGCGCATCGGTGGCGTCATTGCCCTGCGGCATCTGGCGTTCGTGAAAGGCGCGGATGCGCGCGGCGGCCATATCGAGCGCGGCGCGCAAATCGCCATCGAGCCCGGCGAGCGCCGCATCAAGATCAGCCAGCGGAATCCGCCAGCCCAGCGCCGCCAGATCGACGCGATCGAACTTTGCCGTCAGCTCGGCAACGGCATCGTCACCCCGGGCGCGCACCGCAGCGATGATCGCTGCGACATCGGTGCTGACATCGGCATCACTTTCGCGCCGGTTGGCGACCAGCGCGGCAAAGGCCGCAGCGAACCCGGGGGCGCGCGCGTCAAGCCGCTGCGGCATTGCCGGGTGTCTCCACAAGCGCGCGAATGGCATCGACAATCGGCACCACGGCGGGGTGGGTCTTGAAGGCGGCGCGGTTGACGATCAAGCGGCTGGTGACGGGCGCGATGATCTCGGTTTCAACCAGCCCGTTTTCGGCCAGCGTCTTGCCGGTTGAAACCAGATCGACAATGCGGCTGGCGAGGCCGCACAACGGCGCCAGCTCCATCGCACCGTTGAGCTTGATGATTTCGGCCTGGATGCCCTGCGCTGCGAAATGCCGGCGGGTGATGCCGGGATATTTGGTCGCCACCCGCACATGGCTGAGCGTGCGGATATCCTCCATCAGTGCCGCCGGCTGCGCCACCGACAGCCGGCAATGGCCGATGCCAAGATCAACCGGCGCATAAAGCTCGGTAAAGGCGAATTCCATCAGCACATCATTGCCGGCAATGCCGATTTCGGCGGCGCCAAAGGCCACGAAGGTGGCGGCATCGAAACTGCGCACCCGGATGATCCGCACATCGGCGCGCGAGGTTTCGAACATCAGCTTGCGGCTGTTATCGTCGGAAAAATCCGGCTCGGGCACAATGCCGAGCCGCGCCAGCAGCGGCAACGCTTCTTTCAGGATACGGCCCTTGGGCAGGGCAATGGTGATCGGCTTGGTCATGACAAAGCGCCGCTTAGCCGGTGTTGCGCCGCCGATCAAACCATCGCTGCGTATCGATGCCGCCGCATTGCCGCACCCCAAAGGCCAAAGCCGGCGCTTTACCCGCGCAAGAACTTCACGATTGCCGAAAAATCCTGGGCGCTGCCACCGTTGTTGGCGAACATCTGGTAGAGCGCTTCGGCTTGCGCCCCCATCGGCACGCTGGCGCCCGCTGTCGTGGCGGCGGCAAGCGCGAGTTTCAAATCCTTGAGCATCAGGGCGGCGGCAAAACCGCCTTGGTAATCGCGGTTGGCGGGCGATGCGGGGACCGGGCCGGGGACGGGGCAATAGCTGGTCATCGACCATGATTGGCCGCTGGCTTTTGACGAAATATCGAAAAATGTCTGGGCATCGAGGCCGAGTTTTTCAGCGAGCACAAAGGCTTCGGCCGTGGCGACCATGGTGGCGCCCAAAATCATGTTGTTGCAGATTTTGGCGGCCTGACCCATGCCGGCGCTGCCGGCGTGGATGACCGCCGTGCCCATTTTTTCCAATATCGGCTGGGCTTTGGCAAAGGCGGCATCGGGGCCACCGACCATGAAGGTGAGCGTGCCGCCATCGGCAGCCGCGGTGCCGCCCGATACCGGCGCATCGACCATGGCCAGGCCCTTTTCGGCGGCAGCTTCGCCGACGCTGCGCGCGGTGGCGACATCGATCGTCGAACAATCGATGAGAATGGCGTGGGGGCTGGCAGCGGCGAACAGGGTTTCGCCATAGGCGGCAGCAACGTGCGTGCCGGCAGGCAGCATGGTGACGATGGCATCGGCGCCATGCGCGGCGGCGCGCGCGCTGGTTGCGGCGGTGCAGCCGTGGCTGACCGCGCGAGCGACGGCATCGGGGGACAGATCGAAGGCGCGGACTTCATGGCCCGACTTGGCGAGGTTCGCGGCCATGCCGCCGCCCATGTTGCCCGTTCCGATAAAGGCGATGATGCTCATATTCGCTTTTCCTTGTCATCCCGGGCTTGACCCGGGACCCAGCTTTTCTTGGCGCCATGCCCGAAAAAGAAGCTGGGTCCCGGGTCAAGCCCGGGATGACAGTTTTCTACCGGGGTGACGGTTATTTGCCCGTCCAGTTGCCCGGGCGTTTTTCGATGAAAGCCGCCATGCCTTCGCTTTGATCGGCCGAGCCGAACAGGCCGTGGAACAGCCGGCGTTCAAAGTTCACCCCTTGGGCCAGCGGCATTTCGAACGACGCGTTGATCGCTTCCTTGCCGGCGATGGCAGCGAGCGGCGGCATCGCGGCGATGGCGGCGGCCATCTTCAGCGCTTCATCGACCAGGTCGGCCGCCGGGAATACCCGCGCCACCAGCCCCGATTGTTCGGCTTCGGCAGCGCCCATCATACGGCCGGTCAAGCACATATCCATGGCCTTGGCCTTGCCGATGGCGCGGATCAGGCGTTGCGAGCCGCCCATGCCGGGCATGACGCCGAGCTTGATTTCGGGCTGGCCGAATTTGGCATTGTCACCGGCAATCAGGATATCGGCCATCATCGCCAATTCGCAGCCACCGCCAAGGGCAAAGCCGTTGACCGCGGCGATCCACGGCTTGCGGGTGGCGGTGATGCGCTCGTAACCGGCAAAGAAGTTGCTGCCATACATTTGCGCAAACGACTGCTCGGCCATTTCCTTGATATCGGCGCCGGCGGCAAAGGCCTTTTCGCTGCCGGTGAGGACGAGGCAGCGCTGGCCGGGGTCGGCGTCATAGGCGGCAAAGGCAGCGATCAGATCGGCGAGCACCTGCGAATTCAGCGCGTTGAGCGCCTGCGGCCGGTTGAGGCGGACCAGGTTTACGGCGTCGTGGTGTTCGATCAGGATGGTTTCGTAGGTCATTCATTTCCCTTTCTTCTCCCTCCCCCCACCGGCGCAGCCGGTAGAGTGGGGAGGGTCGGGGTGGGGGCTTGGCCGCGTGCGACCTCATCCCCCACCCCGCTCGCTTCGCGAGTCGCCCTCCCCACTCTACGGCGCGGCGCGCCGTGGGGGGAGGGAGTGGTTTATTCCATCGTCGGAATGACGAACGCACTCGCCGCATCACCAACCCCGCCATCGGGCCAGCGGCCAGTTACCGTCTTGCGTTTGGTCCAGAATTGCACGCCTTCCATGCCGTGCTGGCCGATATCGCCGAACGCACTGCGTTTCCAGCCGCCAAAGCTGTGATAGGCGACCGGCACCGGGATGGGGACGTTGATGCCGACCATGCCGACATTGACCCGGGCGGCAAACTCGCGCGCCGCATGGCCGTTCCTTGTGAAGATGGCGACGCCATTGCCATATTGATGCTCCGACGGCAGGCGCAGCGCTTCTTCAAAATCGGCAGCGCGGACGATTTGCAACACGGGGCCGAAGATTTCTTCGCGATAGCTTTGCATATG
>JBBQMB010000124.1:0-7547 GCA_038328515.1 Sphingomonadales bacterium | reverse complement strand
TGGCATTCGGACCGGCGGCAGGAACGCTTCTGGCATATCATCGTGCCGGCGTTGATCACCGCGACCAGCTTTGTCACCCTTGTCATCAACCCGTCGCCGGTGCTGGCGGCACTGGCCTTCATCGCGATTGCCGCCACCTGGTTGCCGTCGCAACCGGTGTTCTTCAGTGCCCTGTCGGAAACCCTCCACCAACGCCACCGCGCCGTCGGCATCGCCGCGGTCAACACCTTCGGGCAATTCGGCTCGTTCCTCAGCACCAGCGCCTTTGGCTATGCCAAAGACACGACCGGCAGCTATGATGTCGGCTTGGCGGTTATCGCTGCATGCGTGGTCATCGGCGCGCTGATCCTCAGGCAGATTGCCCGCGAAAGTGCTTCCCGTCGCTGACAATTGCCAATACGGATGCCGGCATAATCAAGGGGCCGGATGATGAAGCACATATTGAAACTGACCGTTGCAAGCCTGGTGGCCGGCATGATCACGCTACCCGCGATCGCCGCCACACCGGCGCCCATCGCCGCGACCAGCGAAGACGCCCGGCTGACCGGCTTTCTCGATGCCGAATTCGCGCAATGGGTGACGCTCAACCCGCAACTCGCCACTCGGCTCGGCAGCAAGGAAAACGCCGATAAATGGAACGACATCGGCGATGCCGCCGCCACCGCGCAGTTGCAATGGCGCCAGGCTAGCGTCGCCCGCATGAAAGCAGGGTTCGATCGCAGCAAATTGTCCCCCGAAGCCCGGGTCAATTACGACATCTGGGCGCTGGAAGCCGATCGCGCGGCAATGTCCGAGGCCAACCGCCGCTACCGCCCGCCCTTTTATTCGCGGCTTTACTCGGCGCACAGCCAGTTGCCCGACTTTCTCGTCAACACCCACAATGTCGCCGATGCTACCGACCTGAAAAACTATATCGCCCGGCTGCGCGGCATTCCGGCGGTGCTCGATACAGCAATTGCGCGCAGCAAGGCCAGTTCGGCCGCTGGCATCCGCGCGCCAAAATTCCAGATTGAAACCATCATCAGCGGCAGCGAAAGCCTGACCAGCGGCGCGCCGTTCGAGGCCGGCCCCGATGCCGCACTCTGGTCGGATGTGAAGTCCAAGACCGAAAAACTCGTCACCGCGGGCACCCTGCCGCGCGCCAATGCCGATGCGTTGCTCGCCGACGCCCGCGCCGCGATCCTGAACCTTGAACCCGCCTATGCCCGCGTCATCGCCTGGGCCCAATCCGAACTGCCAACCGCCCCCAGTAGCAAGGTCGGCGCCATCACCCTGCCGGGCGGCGCCGCCTATTACGCCAATGAATTGCAGCTCAACACGACAACCGATCTCACCGCCAACCAGATCCACGCCATCGGCCGCAAGGAAGTCGCGCGCATCGAGGCCGAACAGGATGCGCTCGCCAAAACCGCCGGTTTCACCGACCGCAGCGCCTTTTATGCCGATCGCGCCATGCGTTTCCCGCCCCGGCCCTATGACGATGCCGCCCGCACCGAATATCTGGCCACCGCCAACGCCTTTGTCGCCCATACCCGCACGCTGTTGCCGGCGTTGTTCAACACGCTGCCCGCCTATGGCATCGAAGTCGTCCGCGAACCGGCGTTCAGTGAAGTCGCCGGCGGCGCCGCCCATGCCTCGGCACCCAGCCCCGATGGCAAGCGCCCGGCGCGCACCTTTGTGCATCTCGTCGGCATGACCCCCGACCCCGCCGCACTTTATACGCTGATGTGCCATGAAGCGGTGCCGGGCCATAATACCCAGGGCGATATCCAGGTCCGCCAGAAGGGCGGGCCGAAATTCCGCGCCGTCACCGGCTATGTCGCGTTTGGCGAAGGCTGGGGGCTTTATGCCGAAGCGCTGTGCAAGGAATTGGGTGCTTATCCCGATGTTGCCGCCGATTTCATGCGCCTCGATGCCGAACTGTTCCGCGCCGCGCGGCTGGTCACCGATACCGGCATCCATGCGCTCGGCTGGACCGAGGACGAAGCAATTGCCTATATGATCAACACCGGTCGCCAGCCGCCCGAACGGTCGCGCTCCGAAGTGCGCCGCTACATCACGCTGCCGGGACAGGCGACGGGTTACAAGATCGGCATGCTCAAGATCATGGCAGAACGCCAGAAGGCCGAAACGGCGCTGGGGCCGAAATTCGACATCAAGGGCTTCCACGACCTGCTGATTGCGTCGGGATCGCAGCCGCTGTCGATCCTTGAGCGGCGGGTTGATGACTGGATTGCAGCGCGGAAATAGCGCGTTTTGCCATTGCGGCATGTCTACTTCCCTATCGGACGGCAGCGTCCCGGCCGACGAGAATCTGTCGGAAAACTTTACACCTCTTGTAAAAATTGAATTGTAAAGTCTCTGAAATAATTACGTTAATTATTTTGGCCCGTTTTTTGCATCAAGTTTCGAACCAATCACTAGCCGTGCAAAAGAGTAACAGTCCCGATGCGTTTCATTTCAGCCTTTGCCTCCCTTGCGGTTGCCGCCACCATAGCGACCACCGCCAGCGCAACCGTCATCGTGCCTGTTCCGGGACTGTTCAATAGCGGGGTCAGCAACAGCAATGTCACGCTCGGCGACAATGCGACCGACCCGCACTGGCGGTTGATCGCTGCGCCTGCCGGCGTAACGCTCGGCAACACCTATACCGGCGTCAAAAATGCCAGCTTTCCGATTGGCCCCTGGATGGCAAATACGGCGACGTCGCGCTGGATCACGCCAACAATTTCGCACACCAACATCGCCGCCGGTGATTACAGCTATGAGTTGCAGTTCACCCTGACCCCCAAGATGATAACCAGCACCGGGAAGTTCACCGGCCGCTTCGCCGTCGATAACTCGATGGTTTCGATCTTGCTCAACAGCACCGCGATCACCGCGACTGCCGGCAGCTTTACAGCCTGGACGAATTTTGCATCAAACGGAGGCTTTGTCGCCGGTCTCAACAAGTTGACCTTCAAGACCCGCAACGCGGCAGGCAGCGGCAATAATCCCACCGGCTTCCGGGTCGAGTTTCTGACCAACAGCATCGAAGTTCTGCCCGAACCCGGGAGCTGGGCCATGATGATCGCCGGTTTCGGGCTCATCGGCATGTCGTTGCGCCAGCGCCGATCCCCGATTACGGCCTGACAAGTCGCTGCAGACGATCAACTTTCGCCATCTTTGGCACAAACGCACGCTGGCTTTACCTTGCGCTTGACCGCCGTTGTCGCAAATTCGGCCACGGCCAATTGCCCGTCACCATTGCGGTCGGCCTTGCCGAATTTCTTGACCGTGGCGGCGGCGTATTCGTCAAAACCAACCTTGCCGTCGCCATTCACATCCAGCTTGGCAAAGGCCTTTTGGCGATTCACCAGATATTCGTCGCGGCTGATGCGCGCATCGCCATCCTTGTCATAACGCCCGAACCGCCGCGCTTCACGATCGGCATCGGTCAACGGGCTGGCCGGGGCGATCAACGGCGCATCATCATCTGCGGCGTTCTGCGCCACCACCGGCGGCACCCCGCCCGCCAATGCCACTGGCGTATCGCGAGTCCACAAAAACCCCGCCGCCACCAGCGCCAATACCGCCACCCCGAGCGCCAGCATCCGCCGCATTCGCGTATTCCCGAATTTCACCGGCAAACCGGCGCATGGGTGACCCTGTAGCCGCCAGATTGCGGCAATCAGCGCCCAAAGGCAACGCTGGTGAGCAACCGCAACTGCCGCAGGGTGCTGCCGCGCGGCTCGCGCCCCTGCCCGGCGCGAGCCCGCGCTGCATCCCGCACCGCCAGTTGCACCAGCCCGAGCAACGGTCGCAGCGCTGGCGCCACCGGCACTTCCGGTGGCTCACCAGCAACCCAGGCTTCACCCAGCCGCCGCGCGCCCGAGGTATCGCCACCACCCAACCGGGCCAGCAGCGCAAAGAGTGTCCCGCCGCCGCCAATATGCGCCACCGGCACATCATCACAGTCGATCAACCCCAGCCAGCGATCCTCGAGTTCGGCCAGGTCAGCGCCCGCAACGCCGCGCGCCAAAACCTCGTTCGCCAGCAATTGCAGCAGCGGATGCGCTGGCACGACCCCGGAATCGAGCGCAATCAACGCATCGCGCCACCACGCCAGCCTGATCTCACCGAGCATCGGCTCGCTGGTCGAAGCGACGATCTGCGCCATCTCGAGATCGAGCCCGTGCACCGCCATCATCCCCGCGCGTGCCGCCTCTGGCGCATAAAGCACGCTCAGATAACGGTCACGATCCCGCGCTTTCACCTCGGCAGTGACGATTGCCAGCGCATCGGTAACGACTTTATCCATGTCGAGCGCTCACTTTCGCGCCGCCGTCGCCGTCAGATCAGCCAAAATCGCTTCCTCAACTGCCGCAAACCCCGACCGATGCGCCGGCTTGAAGGGGTCATCCTTCGTGCCGGTCAGCGCATAAACCAGCACGCGCTGTTGCGCCCGGTCGATCCACAGCCCGGCGAGCAACCCATAAGCTTCGCCCAAATGCCCCCACCAGGCGCCTTCCACGGGCTGGTCCGAAGCCCCCTTCACCCCCGAAAGGCACTGCAACCCCGCGCCAAAACACAGCATCGTGCCCTGATATGTGTCATCCTGCGCCCGTGCCGAATAGCGCCACACCGGCGTCATCAAAGCCCGCACCGACGCCGCCCGCAACAGCCGCACGCCATCAACCTCGCCGCCGCGGAGCAGCATCCGTCCGATCACCGCCAGCCCGGCCGCCGAAATCCGCAAGCCGCCCTGCGGGCTGAACAACGTGCCGTTGCTGCCCGGGCGATACGCCGCAAGGTCGCAGCCGGCCGCGCTGCGCACCGGGCACGCGGGGCGAACCCCGCGCAGGTCATCGATCTGGGCAACAAATTCGCCTTGGGGATGCCAGTCGGTCTCATCCTTGCCGGTCCGGTACAAAGCCGCCGCCGCCGCAACCGCCGCATCGCTCGCGCCGCTCCAATTATAGCCGGCATCAAGCTGCAGCGGCGCCAGCACCAGCCGCGTCATCAACCGGTCGAACCGTTCACCGGTCGCTGCTTCCATGATCGTGCCGATGATGCCGTAATTGAGGTTGGCATAGGCAAAACGCCCCCCCGGCGCCGCCGCCGACCAATGCGCCGCCGTCATCGAGCCTTGCAGGCTGGCCTCGAGCGCAAAGCTGTAGCCCGGCCCATCGACCACCCCCGATGTGTGCGACAGCAATTGCCGCAATGTCACCGGCAAATCGGGAAACGCCGGATTGCGCAACCGCCACCCGAGCCAGCGCGAAACATCGTCATCAAGCGTGAGCGAACCGGCCTCGACCAGCCGCATCACCGCAATCGCCACCACGGCCTTGGAAACAGACGCCACCCGCAGTGGTGTATTCACGGTCAACGAGCGAGGCGGCTCGATCACGGCCAAACCATGGGCGTCGCTGCGCACCACCCCGTCGCGGTCGGCCACCACCACCACCAAGCCCGCTAGGCCCGGCGTCGCTGGCGTCCGCCCCGCAACCAGATCGTCCATCGGCGCGGCGTGACCGGCACTGCCCAGCAGCGCTGCCAGACCGGCAAGAAAAAAGCGCTTCATCGCCAGACCGCTAACACAGAAGCCCGGCGGCGCAACCCGCTGCGTCAGCGCGCTTCGATGCGATAGGCCAGCAACCGGTTGGTCGGCTGCCACGACTTGCCACCATCGCCCGAGCGTTCGCCGGTTTCATTCCAGACCCCGGGCTTCGACAGATCGATGGTGAAGCGCAACATCGCCGGCCCCGCCGCTGCCGTCCAACGGAAGGTCGATGCGGCGATCAGTTCGGCCCTGGCCGCCACCATTTCACCAAAACCAAAGGAGCGCAGCAGATAATCGCCGGTCTTGTCATCAAAGGAGATCACCGCAAACGAACCGGTGCCCGGTTGGAAATCCGCCGCCGCGCCCTGCCGCAGGCTGCGCCCCTCCAGCGTCAGCAACAGCCCGTTGGCATGGGGCTCGTTGATCATCGTCTGGGTGAAATTATAGCTCGATCCATCGGCATTCAACCGCACGCCCTGCCCGAGCCAGCGCCCCGCCAACCCATCGATCTTGCGCATGGCTGTCGCTTGCGCTGCCAGGTCGCGCAGCGGCGTCTGTGCCACCGTCGGAGCCGCACCCCATAATGTTGCCGCCAGAACAACTGTCACCAATGTCCACTGCATAACCTGTATCCCCTCAATCGTCGGTGACAATGCCTGTTCACCATGCACCCGGCCCGCTGCGCATCCGCAATGCCCGCCTGCCGACCAGCAAACGCCAGCCTGCTAAGGCCAGCCTGCTAACGATTGCGCAAATGCGCTGCCGCCATCATATGTCGCTGATGAGTGTGGCCTTCACCAAGGAATCCGACGCCGAAGCCGTCGCCGCCGATCTACCCGACCGGCCGATTCCGGCGCACGCCAATCTCGTTACGCCGACCGGTCTGGCGCACATTGACCGCGAACTCACCTCCGCCCGCGCCGCCTGGGATGCCGCACGCAGCAGCGACGCGATAAGCGCCGACCGCAGCGCCATGGCCCGCGCCACCCGCGACCTGCGCTATTGGTCAGCCCGCCGCTCCACCGCGCAATTGATCGAAGCTCGCCCGGTCGATGGCTGCGTCGGCTTCGGCACGACAGTCGAAATCGAACGCGCCGATGGCCGGGTGCAACGATGGCACATCGTTGGCGACGATGAAGCCGATCCGGCAATCGGCAGCGTCAGCTATGTCTCCCCACTGGCCCGCGCCGTGATCGGCAAACGCGTCGGCGATGTCACGCTGCTGGCAGGGCAAGAGGTGGAGATTACAGGCATGAGTTGAGTGGATCGCCAACTCTGCAAGCTGAGTCTGGTGGCGAAAATCTGAACTTTTCCCATGTCATCGCACCACCCCGAAATGCCCGCCGTCACGGCAATCGGCCTTATTGCTCGATAACTAGCGGCGGACGACCGATCTCGGCTTCAAATGCGAGACAGGCAGCATATTCGATCGTGGGACGGAGTGGCATCATCTGAAGATAAATCATCGCCCCAGGGTTATCGGGATGGAACCTTTCGAGCTCTTGTGTAGTTGGATCAGGTATGTGTTTTGATAGGGAGTTTCCGTCATGATCTGGACAATAGCAGTAGTTCTTTTTGTACTTTGGATTTTGGGCTTCGCCGTTTTCCACGTGGCCGGCGGGCTTATCCATATTCTTGTCGTGCTGGCTGTCATTGCGGTTGTCTATCAACTCATAACTGGTCGCCGGGCGGTTTAGGCGGCCTTGTCCGACTTGCCGGGTGCCTGCGGTTGCGCGCGGCAAGTCGTTGACTAGCTGTAGACTGATTCCGGCAAGCGACGACGCCGGCACGGGATAATCGGGTCATTTGGCTCCAGGTATTGAAAAAACCTTCCTTGGTTTCCCTGCGGCTTAAGGGACCGGTATTCGGGTGCAAACTCGCAATTGTGACCCGGCAAGCGCTTTGAACAGGCTGGGCCGCTTGGCGTCAGAATTGTCGCTTGTTACCGCACCTCGATCTTCACTTCACTAATGACACCGCCGGCAAAGCCGAACCCCAGCCC
>JBBQMB010000123.1:0-7552 GCA_038328515.1 Sphingomonadales bacterium | reverse complement strand
TCCTGCCAATCAAAGGCCGGCCATTTTGGCGCCATATGCTGCGTTTCAGGGGTAATGCTGGACTGGATATTCATTGGACAATGCTCCTGCCCGACCAATTACGCCCGGAAAGGCCCGGCGTCACCCCCCGCATCAGCGCGCTGCGGTCACCCGCCACACCACATTGCCGACATCATCGGCCACCAGCAACGCCCCCAGCCGGTCGAACGCCACGCCGACCGGGCGGCCGCGAGCTTCATCCCTGGCGTTGAGAAAGCCGGTCAGCACGTCTTGCGGCAGGCCCTGCGGTTTGCCGGCGGCATCAAACGCCACGAACACGACCTTGTAGCCCGATGGCGGCTTGCGGTTCCATGAGCCGTGCTGGCCGACAAAGGCACCGCTGGCAAAGCCCGGCCCCAACGCCTCGTTCGGCGCGGCAAAGGCGAGGCCAAGGCTGGCGGTGTGCGGCCCCAGCGCATAATCGGGCGCAATTGCCCGCGCCACCATCGCCGGGTTGGCCGGCTGCACGCGGACATCGACATTCTGGCCATACCAGCTCCACGGCCAGCCATAATGCGCGCCGGGCTTCACGCTGGTCATGTAATCAGGCACCAGATCGGAGCCGAGTTCATCGCGTTCGTTAACGCTGGCCCAAAGCTCGCCGGTCACCGGGTTCCACGCCATGCCGACAGGATTACGCAACCCGGTGGCGAACACGCTTGTCGCGCCGGTCGCTGCATCGATGGCGAGGATGGCGGCACGGTTTTTTTCGGCGGCAAGGCCGTTTTCGGCGACATTGGAATTGGAACCGACCGAGACGAACAACGTCTTGCCATCGGCCGCGGCGACGACATTCTTGGTCCAGTGGTGGTTGCGCAAGCCCCCGGGCAGATCAGCGAGCTTGAAGCCCTTGGCGGTGATCGCCGTCGCGCCTGGCACATAGGCAAAACGCGTCAACTTGTCGGCTTCGGCGACGAACAGGTCATTGCCGACAAGCACCATGCCAAAGGGGGAATAAAGCCCGGTCAGAAACGGTGTTTTTAGCTCGGCAACGCCGTCGCCATCGGCATCGCGCAGCAACGTGATCCGGTCGGCTGATGGCACCGCCGCTCCCGCGCGCGACATCACGAACTTGGCAATTTTGCCCATAATGCCGGCTTCATCCTCAGGCCGTGGCGGCCCATTGGTTTCGGCAACCAGCACATCTCCATTGGGCAGGGTGTAGAGCCAGCGCGGATGATCAAGCCCGGCAGCAAAGGGTGCCACGCCAAGCCCGGCCGCCGGAACCGGCTTTTCGTCCGCCGCCCAGCCGACAACCTTGGCAAAATTCACCGTGGGCAACAGGGTTTTCTTGGGCGCCGGCAGCGTCGGGTTGCTGCCCTGCCCGGCTGTGACCGGCAGATCGGCCTTTTCCCCACACGCCAGCAGCAACAGCGGCGCAAGCAACAACAGATGGCGCATGGTAAGATCTTTCCGGATTCAGGCCGCGGCGACGCGCGCGATGGCGGCGCGAACGGCGTCGCCGCGCTGTAATGGCACAAAATGCGTCGTTCCCGAAAGCCGTTCCGCACCAACGCAGCAGCGGTGAGCGCCAAACAGCGCCAATTCCTCGTCGCGGACAGTCGAGCCGATATCGCCGGCGACCAGCGCAAACGGCCGGTCGAGCGCTGCCAGCGCGGCTTCGATCCGATGCGAGACGCCGCGAAAAGTCGCAGCTTCCCACGCCGGGGTGCAGGCCAGCGTCACGCTATCGGATGTGGCGCGCAAGCCATCTGCCAGATAGGCATCAAGATCGGCATCGTCCCAGCCGCTGAACACGCCGCGCCCGCGCCAACGCTCGCGCGCGCTCGCCACATCGGGGTAGTCCGCCCGCCGCCGCGCCGCGCCATCGGCCATCGGATTGGGCGTTGTCACACCAGCGGCAAGCGCCGCGCGGGCCATGGCAAAGGGGATCATCGGCGGATCGAGCAGCACCAGCCCGGCGACCCGGTCAGGCGCCGCGACCGCCGCCAGCAACGATGACGAACCGCCCATCGAATGGCCGGCGAGCAGCCAGCGGGCATCGGGCGCCACCGCATCGGTGACAGCGATGATATCGGCGGCGAACACTTCCCATTCAACGAGGTCACCCGGCACCAACGGATCGATTGCCGCCGTCCGGCCATGGCCGCGCGCATCGCTGGCGATGATGTTGAAGCGATCGGCGAGAGGTTCGAGCAATCGTGCATACAGCCGCGCGTGCATGCCGGTGGCATGGGCAAAATGCAGCCAGGAAGCACCGGCCGGGGCGCGTTGCCAGCGCAGCGCCGCGCGGCGTCCGGCCGAAGTGGTGATTTCGATCTGCTGCATTGCGGCTCCTGTCGGGCGCTTTCTATCCGCAGCCGGCGTTTGCCGCCAGCTTGCCTTTGTCACAGCCCGGTGGTTAGCTTTGCGCATGATAAAAGCACTCACCCTTGCCCTCGCCCCCGCCCTCGCTTTGTGTTCGACAACGGCGCTGGCCGCCCCGCCGACCGAACGCTTCACGGTGATCTTTGGTGGCAAGAATGTCGGGCATCTGAATGTCGACAGCAGCGGCAACCGATCGATGATCGATTTCGATTACAAGAATAATGGCCGCGGCCCGACGATGAAGGAAACCCTGACCGTCGATGCCGCCGGACTGCCGATCGCATGGACCGTCGATGGCACAACAACCTTTGGCAGCAAGGTCAGCGAACGCTTCGCCAAAACCGGCAGCAAGGCGAAGTGGACCGATTCGACCGGCAGCGGCGGCAGCAAAGTCAGCGAGCCCAGCCTGTATATCGCCCAGAATGGCAGCGCCTGGGCCACCGGACTTTATGCGCGCGCATTGTTGAAGGATGCCGATGCCAGCCTTCCCGCCTTGCCCGGTGGCACCGTCACCCTGAAGAAGGGCGAAACACTGGCGGTAACCGGCGCTGGCGGGCCGATCAACGTGACGCGCTACACGGTCAGCGGGCTCGATCTCGACCCCGAAGACGTGCTGCTCGACGCGGATGGCAACATGTTCGGCTATGTGCAGCCCAATTTTGCCATTCTGCGGCAAGGCTATGAAGATGAACAAACCCGGTTGCGCGCGGTTGCCGCCACCTGGTCAACCGATCGCTTCACCCGGATTCAGGCCCGGGCGGCGCACAAGCCGGGGGCACCGCTGCGCATCACCAATGTCCACCTGTTCGACCCGGTGACGAAATCGCTGACCGGTCTGCGCAGCATTGTCATCAACGGCCGCGAAATCGCCGCGGTCGAACCCAATGACAGCCCGTCGACCCCCGGCGAAGCGAGCATCGACGGCGAAGGCGGCACGCTGGTGCCCGGCATGTATGAAATGCACGGCCATATCAGCCAGGATGGCGCGCTGCTCAACCTGGCCGCCGGCATCACCACGGTGCGCGACATGGGCAATGACAATGCGGTGCTCGCCGGGCTGATCGACCGTATCGACAGTGGCACGATTGCCGGCCCGCGCGTTATCCGTGGCGGTTTTATCGAAGGCAAATCACCGTTCAGCGCCAATAACGGCTTTGTCGTCGATAGCGAAGCCAAGGCAATCGACGCGGTGCGCTGGTATGCAGCGCGCGGCTATTGGGCGATCAAGATCTACAACAGCATGAACCCCGCCTATGTGCCCGCCATGGTCAAGGAGGCGCATCGGCTCGGCCTGAAAGTCATGGGCCATGTGCCGGCGTTTTCCAGCGCCGATGCGATGCTTGATGCCGGCTATGACGAGATGACCCATATCAACCAGTTCATGCTCGGTTGGGTGCTCAAACCCGGCGAGGATACCCGCCAGTTGCTGCGGCTGACCGCGCTGAAACGCCTGCCGGGGCTCGATCTCAACAGCCTGCCCGTTCAACATACCATCGGGCTGATGGTCGATGGCAAGCGCGCTATCGATCCGACGCTCAATATCCATGAGATGCTGACCCAGAACCGCGATGGCACAATCTGGCCGGGGTCGGTCGATATTTACGATCACATGCCGATCGGCTGGCAGCGCGGCGCGCGTCAGGCGATGATAGACACATCGGCGCCGGGCGATGATGCCGCGTACCGCGGCGCCTTTGACCAGATCATCAAGACCGTGCGCATGCTGCATGATCGCGGCGTGTTCATTGTGTTCGGCACCGATACCGGCGGCTCGTTCAGCTATCATCGCGAACTCGAACTCTATCAAAAAGCCGGCTTTACCCCGGCCGAAATCCTGGCGCGGGCGACGCTGGAAACCGCGAACTATGTCGGCCAAGGCGCCACGCTGGGCTCGATCGAAAAGGGCAAGCTGGCGGATTTCTTCCTGATCGCCGGCGATCCGGTCAAGGATCTGAAGGCCATCAAGGCGATCCGCATGGTGGTCAAGGACGGCACCGTCTATTTCCCGAGCGAAATCTACCCCGATTTCGGCATCCGCCCGTTTGCAACCGCGCCAAAACTTGTGGCGGCAAAGCCGGAGTAACAGCCGGAGGGCTTCAGGACGGCCCGTTCACCCGGCGCAATATGGCGTCCAACCGCGCCAGCATGGCCGGGTCGCGCGCTTCGGGGGCGGTAATCAGCGCTGTATCGAGCACAGTATCGATCGGCGATGCAGTGCGCACGGCGGACAGCGCGGCGACCAGCGCCACTACGGCAGCCCGCGCGATGGCGGCGTTCGCACCCATGACCCGGATGATCTCGGCGACATCGACATCGCCCCCGTCATGCCAGCAATCATAGTCCGTCACCATGGCGAGCAGCGCGTAGGGCAGCTCAGCCTCACGTGCCAGCTTCGCCTCGGGGCAGGCGGTCATGCCGATGATATCGCAGCCCCAACTCCGGTAAAGGCGGCTTTCGGCACGGGTAGAAAATTGCGGGCCTTCCATGGCGAGATAGGTAGCGCCGTCATGCACCATCGCCCCCGCCGCGCGCGCCGCTGCTACCGCCAGACCGGTCAGGCGCGGGCACATCGGTTCGGCCATCGGCACATGCGCGACCATGCCGGTTTCAAAAAACGTGCTCGGCCGGCCTTTGGTGCGGTCGATCAGCTGATCAACGGCGACAAAATCGCCCGGCGCATAGTCCTGGCGCAGCGACCCGACCGCCGAAACCGCCAGCACATCGGTGCAGCCCAGCCGCTTCAGTACATCGATATTGGCGCGGGCGTTGAGCAGATGCGGCGGCACCTTGTGACCACGGCCATGCCGCGGCAAAAACGCCAATTCCACCCCGCCGATATGGCCCGTCAGTACCGCATCCGACGGCTGCCCCCAGAGGCTGGCCACCGTCTGCCATTGCGGATTTTCCAGCGCATCAAGGGCATATAGCCCCGAACCGCCGATGATGCCGAGTTTCCAGTGCGTCATGCCGAAACCCTTCGCGCGTCGATCGGCCAGCGTTCGAGGCCGCCATTTTCATCGGCAACAAAATACGCATCGTGCAGCGCCACCGTCGGGTCGACATGGCCTGGTTGCAGCCATATCAGCGCGCCTTCGGCCGGGGCATCGCCGGGCAATCCGCCTTCGGCATCGATGGCATCGACCATCGCCGCCGGGTCTGAGGCATGGCGCAGACGCTCCTGAAACGCCGGATGCAGGATGCCGCCATGTTCATCGCCAAAGCTGCGCCAGCGGCTGCCCGGCACGGCGCCGGCGATGACCCGCGGCGGCGGCCCGTCGCTATGGACCGCCTTCAATCCGGCATCGGTTGTGACAAAGGCGCGATGCTGCGCCGAAACCACCGTTGCAGCGATGAACAGCGCCGGCTGAAAGGGCCAATCACCCTCAGGGCCGCCGCAATCGGCATATTCCACATCCATCAGCGCATAGGATCCCGCCTGGAGTTCGGTAAAAACGCCGCCGGCAAGATCGAGTGCAAAACTGCCGGTGCCGCCGCCGGTGACGTGCGGCGGGGCCAGACCAAGCGCTACGAGTTTTTCAACCAGCGCCGCAAGCCGTGCACTGGCGGCGCCATGCGCCGCAACACGGGCATCGGGCAGCATATGCTGGATATGGCCGCAATAGGCCTGGATGCCACCGTAGCGTACCCCCGGCGTCTGACGAATCAACTCGATTGTCGGCACGATATCGGGGCTATCGGGTGCCATCCCGGCGCGGTGCTGGCCAAGATCGATGTCGAGCAGCAGCGTCAGGCCAGTGCCCTGCGCCAGCTGCACCTGTGCCGGTGAATCGACGACCGCGCTGACATTTGCCCCAGCGGCAACCAAAGCCGCAAGGCGTGGCCAGCCCCAGGGCGGCACCGGGGCCGTCACCAGCAGATCGGCGATCCCGGCGCGGGCATAGGCTTCGGCCTCGCCGACCGTCTGACAGCACAGGCCGACGGCACCCGCCGCCACCTGCGCCCGCCCAAGCGTCGCGCATTTGTGCATCTTGCCATGGGCGCGCAAGCGCACCCCGGCGGCATCGCACGCGGCCTGCATGGCGGCGATATTGGCCGTGAGCGCCGCACGCCGGATGACCAAAGCCGGGGTCTGGGGCGGCGTGACACGGGCGAGGAATTCAGCAAGCGCTAGCATGGCAACACCCTGTGCCGACGCAATGGCGCTGGTCAAGGCTGCTTGCCGATCCGCCGGGGTTGCGGCATGACACCGCTGCATCGGGGCCAGAAAAATCAGGGCAAGCAGCATGTCATCGCCAGCGGATGCACCAGTCGTCATCATCACCGGCGCGTCGTCGGGGGTCGGGCTATGGACTGCCAAGGCGCTGGCAACGCGCGGCTGGCATGTCGTGATGGCCTGCCGCGATCTTGCCAAGGCGCAAGCCGCGGCGACCGAAATCGCCATTCCGGCCGATCGCTGCACGCTGATGCATATCGATCTCGGGTCGCAAGCAAGCGTGCGCCAGTTCGTGGCGGAATTCCTCGCCACCGGACTGCCGCTCGATGCGCTGGTCTGCAATGCGGCGGTCTATCTGCCTCGGCTGAAAGCTCCGGCGCGCTCCCCCGAAGGCTATGAAATCAGCGTTGCCACCAACTATTTCGGGCATTTCCTGCTGGCCAACCTGTTGCTGGCGAAATTGGCGGCCGCCACGTCGCCGCGGCTAGTGACACTGGGCACCGTAACCGCCAATTCCGAAGAATTCGGCGGCAAGGTGCCGATACCGGCGCCGGCCGATCTTGGCGACCTGCAAGGGCTTGAGGCGGGCTTTCGGGCGCCGGTCGCGATGATCGACAACAAGGTGTTCAAGCCCGGCAAGGCCTATAAGGACAGCAAGCTGTGCACGATGATCATGAGCCGGGAATTGCACAGCCGCTTCCATGCCGAAACCGGCATCGTCTTTGCAACGCTCTACCCGGGTTGTGTGGCGGAAACGCCGTTGTTCCGCCATGCACCGCCGTTGTTTCGCAAAATCTTTCCCTGGTTTCAAAAGAACATCACCAAAGGTTATGTCAGCCAGCCGCTATCGGGCGAACGCGTTGCCGACGTGGTTGCCGACCCGCGTTTTACCCGTTCAGGGGTGCATTGGAGCTGGGGCAACCGCCAACAGGAGGGCCGCGAAGCCTTTGCCCAGCCGCTATCGGCCAAGGCCAATGATGCCGCGCGCGGCGCCCGGCTTTGGGATCTGAC
>JBBQMB010000122.1:0-7579 GCA_038328515.1 Sphingomonadales bacterium | reverse complement strand
GGTTCGCGTTCGGCCACCAGCGCACAAATCATCCGCCAAACCGAATCCCGATCCGCCAGAATATCAGCATTGCGGACTCTGATGACCCGATACCCCGCGATCCCAACCACGCCGTGCGCTCGGCATCTGCAAATGCTGTCTGATCATGCGACACCCCATCAGCCTCGATCACAAACCGCGCCCGGTGCGATGCAAAATCGGCGATATAGCGCGGCGGGAAAGGCACCTGACGGCGAAAATGCCATTCATTCAGCGGCGGTGTTCGCAATAACGTCCAGAGCAGCGCTTCGGCCGGGGTCAGCGCGCGGCGCAGGAAGCGGGCGTTGCCGGAAAGGGTTTTTTCTGCCGCCACCGTTGCTACCCCCACCCCGCTCGCTGCGCGAGTCGCCCTCCCCGCAGGGGGGGGAGGGAGTTAGATCGTCAGACTGCGGATCACATCGGCATATAAATCCCGCTTGAACGGCACCGCCATGCCCACCAGCGTGTGCACCTCCGCCCAACGCCACGCCTTGAATTCCGGGTGCGGCTGGTCAATCGCCACATCCGCATCGGTCCCCAAAAACCGCATCGAAAACCATTTCTGGCGCTGGCCGGCATAGCGGCCCTTCCAGATCGTGCCGACCATTTCGGGCGGCAGATCATAATAATGCCATTCGGGCGTTTCGCCGGTAATTTCGACCAGATGCGCCGGGATGCCGGTTTCCTCGCCGAGTTCGCGCAGTGCCGTGTCGCGCGGGTCTTCGCCATCATCGATCCCGCCCTGCGGCATTTGCCAGGCCTCGAGCTTTGAATCGAGCCGCTGCCCGACAAACACCAGTCCTTGCCGGTTCAACAACATGATGCCGACACACGGTCGATAGGGCAGGCCGGACGGGTGCTGACGCGGCGCGGTCGTGCTCATGCGGCGTCGATCAACAGCTTCAAATCGCGCAGACAAGCATGCAGATCATCCTGCGCCGATGGAATCGCACCACGCAGGGTAATGCTGCCATGAATCTGCCCGGCAGCTTCGCGGAAGATCGTGCGCACCCCGGCGGCGATCAAGCGCCCGGCATAGGCGCGGCCCTGATCCCGCAGCGGATCGAGCCCGCAGGTGAACACCAACGTCGGCGGTTGATTGGCCAGGTTCTCGGTAAACAGCGGCGACGCCCAGCGGTGCAGCTTGTCGGCATCAGCGCCCAGATAATGGCTGTTGAACCACGCCATGCTGTCCGCTGTAAGCAGATAACCCTCGGCGAATTCGGCCATCGAGCCGGTGGTGGTGGTCATGTCGGTCGCCGGATAAATCAGCCATTGCGCGATGATCGGCACCGCCAGGCTGCCTGCCAGTTCCTGCGAAATCACCGCCGCCAGATTGCCGCCAGCGCTGTCACCCGCCGGCACGATGCCCGAAACGGGATGGCCGATGACGGCGGGCGAACTCGCCAGCCAGCGCGTCGCGGCGAGGCAATCTTCGGTCGCTGCCGGGAAAACAGCTTCGGGCGCCAGCCGATAATCGACCGAAACCACCGTCATGTTGAGCGTCAGGCAGATTTCGGCACAGACCGAATCATAGATTTCCAGATCGCCGATCACCCAGCCGCCGCCATGGAAAAATGCCATCACCGGCGCTGCATCGGCCGCCAGCGTGTTGCGATACAGGCGGGCGGGGATATCGGCGCCGTGCGGCCCCGGAATGGCGATGTCGCGGCGCTCGGCTATATCGGGGCGCGGGCGTTCGGCCATGCTGCCCATCATCGTCATCATCTGGCGCGCGCTGGCCGGGTCCATCTCGTGCATCGCCGGGCCGGGCTGGGCAGCGAGCATCCCCAGGATCATCTGCACATCATCACGAACGAACGGCATTATCATACTCCCCATCATTTCCGCGGCACCATAGCGGCCCCGAATTTTCGGGCAATGGCCTCAAACGTGCGCGCATCCGCGCCATCGACACAGCAGCACTGGCGTTACACAAATGCGCGCATGAACCGGCAGCCTATTCCCCGCACTATCCTCCTCTATGGCGTTTTGGGCCTCATACCTTTCCTGGCGCCGCCTTTGCTCGCCGCTGCCATCCCGGCGCATAGCGGCTTTCTGGCGCTGATTGCGCTCGCATATGGTGCGCTTATTCTGTCATTTCTGGGCGGCGCCCGCTGGGGGCTGGCGGTCGCTACGCCGGCGCCGAGTTTTTTGACCATCACGCTTTCCATGCTGCCAACCATCGCCGCGCTGGCGCTGCTGCTCTACCCCGGGCTGGCGCGGCCAATGCAACTGCTGGTCATGGCGGCGCTGTTGACGCTGCATTTCATCTGGGATGCGCGCGCCACCGGCGTGCCGCCCTGGTATTGGCGCCTGCGCGCCATGCTGACGCTCGGCGCCGCCACCGGACTGGTCGCCATGGCCTGGCTGGTGCTGCATGCACAACAGATGGCACACGCCATGATGGTCTAGCGGTAGCCGCACGGCTTCGCTACCACCGCTCAATGTCCCCGCCTGTCCTCGTCTTTGATTCCGGCATCGGCGGTCTGTCGGTGCTCAAGGCCATCCGCGCCGCGCTGCCGGGCCTGCCGATAATTTACGCCGCCGATAACGCCGGCTTTCCCTATGGCACCAAGACCGAGCTTGAAGTTGCCACGCGCACCTGTGCGCTGCTCGGCCGCCTGTCGGAACGGTTGAAACCGCGCCTGATCGTCATCGCCTGCAACACCGCGTCGACCATCGCGCTCGGCCATGCCCGCGCCGTCCTCGATGTGCCGATTGTCGGCACGGTGCCGGCAATCAAGCCCGCCGCCGAACAATCACGCACGCGGGTCATCGGCGTGCTTGGTACGGCCGCAACGGTGCGCCAGCCCTATGTCGACAGGCTATCGGCGCAATTTGCCGGCGATTGCCTGGTGCTGCGCCACGGCTCGGCGCGTTTGGTCGAACTTGCCGAAGCCTGTCTGGCGGGCGCGGTGGTGACCGCTGCCGATGTTGCGCCCGAACTCGCCGGGCTGACCGGCCAGCCGGGCGGTGACCGCCTCGACCGCGTGGCACTCGCCTGCACGCATTTCCCCTTGCTGTTGCCACAGCTGGTGGCGGCGGCCGCGCCTTCGATAAATTTTGTCGATGGCGCCGCCGGCATTGCCCGCCGCGTCGCCCATTTGCTCGGCCCCGATGCGGTGGCAGCGGGGCAGGGCATGGCGCCGCCTGGCCGCGCAATCTTTACCCGCGCCGACGCTCATGTTGACGCGCTCGCGCCGGCGCTTAAAGGCTTTGGGCTCGAAACCAGCGAAATCTTGTGAGGACCTGCCACGTGGCGATGAACGATGCCGAACTGATGGCCCGCATGAACCGCTTTGTGCCGCCCACCGGCGCGCTGCTCAACATGGAGATTGTGGCGCTCGACAGCGCTGCCGGCACCGTTCGCGTGCGCTATCTGCCCGGCCCCGAATTCACCAACCCGATGGGCAGCGTTCAAGGCGGCATCGTCGTCGCCATGCTCGATGATGCTGCCGCTTTTGCGGCTATTGCCAAGGCCGGCGAGCGCATCGGCATACCGACGATCGAATTGAAAACCAGCTTCTTTGCCCCCGCAAAGGCCGGCGTGCCGTTGTTCGTCGATGCCCGCTGCATCAAGATGGGCAAACGCGTCGCCTTCATGGAAGCTGATATGACCGATGCAGCCGGCAAGCTGCTGGCGCGGTTGACAACGAGCGCCGTGCCCGTCGCAATTCCGCAGGGCGGCGGCAATATGGTGGAACGAACATGACCGATATGACGACTGCCGATGAAGTCCTGGTTGATCGCCGTGGCCGCGCGCTATGGTTGACGCTCAATCGCCCGGCGGCGTTGAATGCGCTCAACCTGCCGATGGCGCACACCATCCACCGGGCGCTGTTCACCGCGGCGGCCGACCCAGAGGTGGAACGCGTCGTTATCGAAGGCGCCGGTGAAAAGGCTTTTTGTGCCGGCGGCGACATTGCCATCCTGGGCCGCCGCGGCCGCGAAGACCGGGCATTGTTCGAAAACTTCTTCCACGACGAATATCGCATGAACCAGGCCATCGCCCGGCTGGCGACGCCCTATGTCGCGATATTGGATGGTATCACCATGGGTGGCGGCGTCGGCCTGTCTATCCATGGGCCGTATCGCATTGCCACCGAACGCACGATGTTCGCCATGCCCGAAACCGCCATCGGCCTGATCCCCGATGTCGGCGGCACCCATGCGCTGGCGCGGCTACCGGGGGAATTGGGCGTCTGGCTGGCCCTTACAGGCGCGCGGTTGAAGGCGGCGGATTGCCTTTATGCCGGCATTGCGACGCATTTCGTGCCAAGCGATCGCCTGCCGGTGTTGCGTGATCTCCTTGCCGATAGCGATGAAGATGTCGGCGCAATCCTCGCCACTTTGCACGGCGACCCCGGTCCCAGTGTGCTTGAAGCCCTGCGCGACGGTATCGATTTCCATTTCGGTCATGACCGGGTGGAAGATATTCTTTCCAGCCTCGATCAGGGCGATGTATGGGCGCAAGCACAGGCGGCAATCATCCGCAAAATGTCGCCGACCTCGTGCAAATTGAGCCTGCTCGGCCTGCGCATGGCGCGCGGTGAGGATATCGAGGCAGCGCTGATCACCGAATATCGCATGGTCTGCCAGATCCGCCACGGTCATGACTTTTTCGAAGGCGTCCGCGCCGTGCTGATCGACAAGGACAAGAACCCGCTCTGGTCCCCTGCGCGGCTGGAGGATGTGTCGGACGATGCCATCGCGCTCTATTTGCATGAGCCTGACAGCGGCGATCTGACCTTCGAATAGGCGGCTCAAAAGCCGGCTCCGGCATTGCCCTGAAGGGGTGCTACCGCTAGATATTGCGCCTCGCTGCCGGGATTCGCGCCTTTTGACCATAATCGCCCTTGCCTCCGACCATGCCGGCTATGCGCTCAAGGCGCTGCTGGTTGATGACTTGCGCGCGGGCGGCCATGATGTGCTCGATCTCGGGCCGTTCGATGAAAGCTCGGTCGATTACCCGGATTTCGGCGCGAAACTGGCCGCAGCCCTCGCCGATGGCAGCGCCACCCACGGCATCGCGGTCTGCGGCTCGGGCATCGGAATTTCGATTGCGGTCAACCGCAACCCGGCGGCGCGCTGTGCGCTTGTGACATCAGGTCTTATGGCGCGGCTGGCGCGTCAGCATAATGATGCCAATTGCATCGCGCTGGGCAGCCGCATCATCGGCATCGAAGTCGCGCGTGATTGCGTGCACGAATTTCTCGCCACCGAATTTGCCGGTGGGCGCCACGCGGGTCGTGTCGCCAAGCTGGGCCAGCCGAAGGAAGATTGATGAGCAGTAACCCCGTTTCCGTCACCCAGACCCTGCCGACCGGGTTTTTCGATACGCCGCTGGCGAGCGCAGACAGCGCGGTTGCTGCCGCGGTTGCGTCCGAACTTGACCGGCAGCAGAACCAGATCGAACTGATCGCATCGGAAAACATCGTGTCGCGCGCTGTGCTGGAGGCGCAAGGCTCGGTGTTCACCAACAAATATGCCGAAGGCTATCCGGGCAAGCGCTATTATCAGGGCTGTGCGCCGTCGGATGTCGTCGAAACCCTTGCCATCGAGCGCGCCAAAAAACTGTTCAACTGCGCCTATGCCAATGTTCAGCCGCATTCGGGGGCGCAGGCCAATGGCGCCGTCATGCTGGCGCTGACCAAGCCCGGTGACACAATTTTGGGCATGAGCCTCGATGCCGGTGGCCATCTCACCCATGGTGCCGCGCCCGCCATGTCGGGCAAATGGTTCAACGCCGTGCAATATGGCGTGCGCCGCGAAGATCATCTGATCGATTATGACGAAGTCGAACGCCTGGCCATCGAACACAAGCCCGTGCTGATCATCGCCGGCGGCTCGGCCTATCCGCGCATCATCGATTTTGCCCGCTTCCGCGCCATCGCCGACAAGGTTGGCGCCAGGCTGCTCGTCGATATGGCGCATTTTGCCGGGCTGGTCGCCGCCGGCATTCACCCGTCGCCGTTGCCGCACGCCCATGTCGTGACGACCACGACCCACAAGACGCTGCGCGGCCCGCGCGGCGGCATGATCCTGTCGAACGACGAAGCCCTTGGCAAAAAGTTCAACAGCGCGGTGTTCCCCGGCCTCCAGGGTGGCCCGCTGATGCATGTTGTCGCTGCCAAGGCCGTGGCTTTCGGCGAGGCTTTGCAGCCCGATTTCAAGGATTATGCGATTCGCGTCGTCGCCAATGCCCAGACGTTGGCGGCGCGGCTGGTAGCGCGCGGCTGTGCCGTGATCGCCGGCGGCACGGATACGCACCTTGCGCTTATCGATCTCACCCCCAAGGGGCTCAACGGGCGCCAGGCCGACGAAGCGCTCGAACGCGCCGGCATCACTTGCAACAAGAATGGCGTGCCTTTCGATCCGCTGCCACCAACCAAAACCAGCGGTATCCGCGTCGGGTCGCCTGCCGGCACGACGCGTGGTTTTGGTCAGGCTGAATTCAATGCCATTGGCGACATGATTGCCGATGTGCTCGATGGTCTCGTCGCCAATGGCGATGACGGCAATGCCGCGGTCGAAGCCGCGGTCAACGTCCGGGTGCGGGCCTTGTGCGCGCGCTTCCCCATCTATCCCAACGGCTGAGGAGCAACGCGATGACCGATCCGAAACCCGACGATTTCAACGCCAAAGTTGAAAAAATCGCTGGCGACGCGATGGAAGCCGGCAAGAAATTCGCCGCCACCGATACCGGCAAAAAAGTCACCGATGCGACCGATTCCGCCTTTCAGACTGCGAGCGAAATGGGCCAGAAAATCGCCGATAGCGACCTCGCCAAACAAGCGCTGGCCAGCGAACCTGGCAAGCAGGTCGTCGGCTTCGCCAAACAGGCCGATGAATGGACCAAATCCACCATCCCCAACACGCTGGCGCGCAATGTTGCGGTGGGCGCGGCAGCAGGGGCAGTCGTGGCCATCCCGATCCCGTTCATCGGGCCAATCATTGGCGCGATCATCGGCGGCGGGCTCGGTTATCTGCGCACCATCACCAAGAAAAGCTGATGCGCTGCCCGTTTTGCAGCAATGACGACAGCCAGGTAAAAGACAGCCGCCCTACCGAGGATGGCGGCGCCATTCGTCGTCGCCGGCAATGCCCGGCGTGCGGCGGGCGTTTCACGACGTTTGAACGCATCCAGCTGCGCGAACTGACCATCGTCAAGAAATCCGGCAAGCGCGAGACGTTCGAGCGTGACAAGTTGGCGCGCAGCATCGAAATCGCCTGCCGCAAACGCCCGGTCGCGCCCGAACGCATCGAACGGCTGGTCACCGGCGTCGTCCGCCAGCTTGAATCGCTCGGCGAAAGCGAAATCGAAGCCGGCGTGGTCGGTGAAATGGTGATGGAGGCGCTTCAGGCGCTCGATCCGGTCGCCTATATCCGCTTCGCCAGCGTTTACCGCGATTTCCGCGAGGCAAAGGATTTCGAGACCTTCGTCGGCAGCCTGGTGGCGGAAATGCAAGAGCCTCCGGCGGGCCGGGCCGTAGGCCCGGCACCCCCATGGGGGGGGGGGTGCACAAACCAACAAAAGGGTGCAGGGCCAAAGGCCCAG
>JBBQMB010000121.1:0-7616 GCA_038328515.1 Sphingomonadales bacterium | reverse complement strand
GCCTCGCTCGCCGTCAGCATGGTATCGAGCGTGTTGAGCGCTTCGTTGACGCGATTATCGTCGAGCAGCGCCGCCGCTGCGGCAATCTGTTTGTCAAAGCCGGGCGCCGTCAGCGCTGTTGCCGCCAGAACCGGCGATGCGGCGAGCAACACCAGCACGGCAAGCGGCGCGAGAAGCGGGTTGCACTTCATGCAAATGTCCTGATCATCATCCGGCCATCGTAACGACATGGCCAAAGTCCACAATGGCCACGCGATCGGCAACCGGCAGGAGGCCAAGATGACGCAGACGGTGGAATTCTTCTTCGATTGTTCGAGCCCCTGGACCTATCTCGGCTTTGAAGCGCTGGTCGCGGCGGCCAATGAAGACGGCTTTGGCGTGTGTTTCCGGCCGTTTCTGGTCGGCGGCGTGTTCAATACCGTCAACCCCAGCGTTTATGCGATGCGCGAAGCCGCCGCCAATCCCAAGACGCTGTATTTCTGGAAGGATATGCAGGATTGGATCAAGCGCTCGGGCCTCGCCATCAAGTGGAAGCCGAGCATCTTCCCGATCAATGCGGCGCGCGCCATGCGCGCCTGTATCATTGCCGCCGATGCCGGTTGTGCCGAAGTGTTCGCACGGCGGGTGTTCCAGCTTTACTGGGGCGAAGATCGCGACATCGCCGACCTGGCCGTCCTCGCCGAAGCCTGCGCCGCCGCCGGCCTCGATGCCGCCGCCACACTCGCTGCTGCTGACAGCCCCGAACTCAAAGCCCGGCTCCGCGCCAACACCGATGAAATCATCGCCCGCGGCGGCTTCGGCACGCCGACCTTTTATGTCAACGGCACCGACATGTATTTCGGCCAGGACCGCATCGGGCTCGTCCGCGAAGCCATTGCGCGGTTTAGTCGGTAGAGTCATAAAGCGGCCATTCCGCTTCCGCCCACTTGCGGACGTTGGCAGCTGCAGTTCACAGTCAGGGAATGAGTACACTCCTATTTGCCTTGGTATCTTTCATGAGCATCGCAGCGTCCGACGAACCCGGGCGGCAGTCTGCCCAATCCCAAATCGCGCCCGCTGCACAGATCGAAACCACCGCGAGCGTGACCAAAACCGCCCTAATTGGGCGCTTCCTCCGGGCCATCGGTCGCCAAGATCAACTCGATAGCGGAAGCTTCCTTGAGCGCTACGCCATGCCGGGCGGGGTTATGTGGCCGATCACGAAAGGCCTTCAGCCGGCGGAAGACTTTGTCGGCGAGTTCGAACGGCGGATGTCGGCGCTAAAAAAGGCTTATGAGGAGCGTCGCGTCACTTATCAACAAGCTTGCGAGAGCCATGTAAATTGGGAATTTACAGAGGAAGAACTTTCTAAAATCGTAGAGTTTTTGGAGAGTCCGGTGGGGAAGCACTACCTTGATGGTCGCTGGCGGATGGAGGCCTACACTGACACCAATACCGAGGACATCGAGCAAGAAATTGTGGCGGAAGCCCAAGCCAGCTTGGCAAAGTGACGAACGACGGCTTTCCACCAATTCTTGACGTCCATCACGCCCACAGACAGACGTCAATTTCATGGGTTCACGACCCAGATCAAACGGGTGCAGGGGCCAAGCCCCTGCCCGCCGGAGGCCCTTATCAACTCCCCCGCGACCGCCGCTCCCCCCGGCGATTACCGCTCGTCGCCGATGAAAGCCGCCGTGATTTCGGCTTGGGCGGCAGCGGCGGTGCGGGCGGCAGCGGCACGCCGAGCGTCATGTCAAAGCCCAGCATGGCGAACGATTCGACCATATGCGCCGGCATATCGGCGGTCACATCGACCTTGCCGCCATCGGGCGCATCGATGACCAGCCGGCGCGCATGGAGGTGCAGCTTGCGGCTGATCCCGCCAGTCAAAAACGCTTCCTTGCCGCCATATTTGGCATCGCCGACAATCGGATGAGCGATTGCGGCGGCATGAACGCGGATCTGATGGGTGCGCCCCGTCAGCGGCGAAAACTCCACCCAGGCAGCGCGCGCGCCGGCCTTGTCGATAACACGATAGCGGGTTTTTGATTTCAGCCCGGTTTCGGTATCGACGTGCATTTTTTCACCGCCGCTGCCCGGCTGTTTGGAAAGCGGCGCATCGATATCGCCGGTGGCAATTTTGGGGACATCAATCGTCAGCGCCCAATAGGTTTTGCGGGCATCGCGGCTGGCAAAGGATTTTGAAAAGAACGCCGCCGCCCGCGCCGTACGAGCGAGCAGCAACACCCCCGAGGTATCCTTGTCGAGCCGGTGCACCAGCTTGGGCCGCGTCGTCAGATCATATTGCAACGCATCGAGCAAACCATCGACGTGCGTCGTGATGCCGATACCGCCCTGCGTCGCCAGCCCCGGCGGTTTGTTGATGACGATGGCGTGGCGATCCATGTGAATGACCATCCCGCGCACATAGTCGATCTGCGCCTCGCTGAGCGGCTCGCGTTCGCGAACCGCTGGCCGCGGCGCGGCGGCAGCGGGCAGCACATCGGGCCACACCAGCGTTTGGCCCGCCGCGATCCGGTCGCCCGGCGCGGCCTTGGCGCCATCAAGCCGCAGTGCCCCGGTGCGGGCCCAGCGCGAAACGATATTGAAGCTGGTTTCGGGCACGTGTCTCTGGAACCAACGGTCCAGCCTTATGCCATCGTCGTCATCGGCGATGATTTGTGTCGGCATCAGTTACGTCCCAAATAAAACCCGGCCAGATAAAGCCCGGCCAGCACCGCGATCACGCTGCCTGCCACCGATGATGTCGCATAGGCCGCGGCAAGGCCGATATCGCCGCGGTTGATCATGGTGAACAGCTCCAGCGAAAAGGCTGAAAAAGTCGTGAAGCCACCAAGCACCCCAACGCCAAGCAGCAGCCGCAACGGCTCGGCCTCGGCAGCGCGCGCCAGAACGGCGACGAGCAGGCCCATTGCCAGGCCGCCAAGGATATTGACCGCCCAGGTGCCGAGCGGAAAACCGGGGCCGAAATTAGCCGCCGTCCATTGCCCGACGAGATAGCGCAAGGACGCGCCCAGCCCGCCGCCAAGGGCGACAAGCAGCAACGGCGGAAAGGCAGACAGCGCGGGCATCGCGCCCCTTTAGACCGGACGAGGGGCATTCGCCAAATCGGCAATCAGCCCACCCCGAAGGTCCAGCCCTCGGTCGCGGCGATATCGGCGGTCAGCGCCGCCGGCTGCCACCAACTTGGGCGATCGGCAATGGCGCGCAGGCCCGCCGCCGTCACCAGCGCATCGCCGACATGATCCGGGAATATATCGGCAAAATCGGCCGGCATCGACGCGCCGCCCAACGCTGCCAACACACCATCGAGCGCGGCGCGATCGCGCAGCTTGCCGCGCACCCCGCCCATTCGCGCAAACGCTTGCGCATAGATTTCCAGAATGACCGGGCCGCTGGCGGGCACCGGATCGAACGGCCACACCGGCCATTTGAGCCGATGCAGCAGCCGCATCGCGCTCAAGGTAGCCTTGCCGACCTGTGATGCACCGAGCAGCACGAAATTCGATGTCGGCACCCCCAGTTTCGACGTGGCATACACCTGCTCGGTGACCCGCAGATGGGCGCGCAGATGCCGGGGGCCATCGGCGGCGCCCAGCCAGAAACTGTCTCGGCGGTGCGCTATGAAGCTGTGCCCGCCCAGATCGGCGTCACCCGCCGCAACCGCATCGATTTCGGCCCAGAGATCGCGCGCCAGGCCGGTGAACGGCGGCACCGCTGCAAAACCAAATCCTGCATCCATGCCGACCAGCACGTCGCCCGACAGGCTACCCAGCCAGTCAAGCACGCCGCTGCGCGACCAGACGCCTGATGGTGGCAGTATCAGGCGCGGCGCGGCGCTGCCCGCCTCGCAGAACGCGACTTGTACCGATGGATGGCGACATCCGACGGCGCCCGACCAGTCGATACCGACAAACTGCCTGAATCTCATGGCTGCCGTGGCGTCGCCTGCCGGCGTTCGGCGCGCCGCCGCGCCCATTCGGCCAGACGTTCGGCAATCCGCGCCTCCGCCCCGCGCCCGGTCGGTTTGTAAAAAAGCTCAGCATCCATGCCCTCGGGCCAGTAATCCGAGCCGGAAAAGCCATCGGCTTCATCATGGTCATAGGCATAGCCCTTGCCAAAGCCCATTTCCTTCATCATCCGCGTCGGCGCGTTGAGGATGTGCGCTGGCGGGTTGAGCGAACCGGTGGCAATCGCTGTTTTTGCGGCGGATTTATGTGCCTTGTAAGCGGCATTGGATTTGGGCGCAGTCGCAAGATAGATACAGGCGTGCGCAATCGCCAGTTCGCCTTCGGGCGAGCCCAGAAAATCATAGGCGTCCTTGGCCGCCAGCGTCACCACCAGCGCGTTTGAATCGGCCATGCCGATATCTTCACTGGCAAAGCGCACCAGCCGGCGCAGCAGATACAGCGGCTCCTCTCCGGCGGTCAGCATGCGTTCGAGATAGTAAAGCGCTGCATCGGGGTCCGATCCGCGCAGCGATTTGTGCAGCGCCGAAATCAGCCCGTAATGCCCCTCGCGGTCCTTGTCATACACCGGCATCCGCCGATGCAGCAGCGCCGCCAGCCCGGCAGGATCAAGCGGGCTTTCGAGCCGCACCGCAAAAAGCTGCTCGACCTGGTTGAGCAGAAACCGCCCATCGCCATCAGCCGACGCCATGAGCGCCGCGCGCGCGTCGGCGGTCAGCGGTAGCGTGCGGCCTTCGCTCAACTCGGCGCGATCGAGCAATTCGGCGAGTGCGGCTTCATCGAGGCGTCGCACGATCAGCACCTGCGCCCGGCTCAGAATGGCGGCGTTGAGCTCAAAACTGGGATTTTCGGTGGTGGCGCCAACCAGCGTGACGGTCCCGTCTTCGACAACCCCCAGGAACCCATCCTGCTGCGCCCGATTGAAGCGATGGATTTCATCGACGAACAGCAAGGTTTTCTGCCCGGCGCGCGCCGCCTCACGCGCCTCGGCAAATAATTTCTTGAGCTCGGCAACACCCGAAAACACTGCCGAAATGCCGACAAAGCGCAAGCCAACGGCTTCGGCGAGCAGCCGCGCGATGCTCGTCTTGCCGGTGCCCGGTGGCCCCCATAAAATCAGGCTCGACAGGCTGCCCGCCGCGACCATCCGGCCAATCGCGCCCTCCGGCCCGGTCAGATGCGCCTGGCCCACGACCTCGGCGAGTACACGCGGCCGCAAGCGCTCGGCGAGCGGCGGGGTGCCGGCGGGGGAGGGGGCAGGCGCAGCGCCGCCGAAAAGATCAGCCATGCGCGACGATTCCGGACCTAGCTGCGGAAATACGGCTCGACCTTGCCCTTCAGCTTGATCGTGAGGGCATTGCCGTAGCGGTCCTTGGACTTGCCGGCCGCGACCTTGACCCAGCCTTCCGACACGCAATACTCATCGACATTGGTGCGTTCATTGCCATCAAAGACAATGCCGACACCGCGTTCGAGCAGCGCTTCGTCATAAAACGGGCTGCGCGGGCTGGCGGCGAGCCGGTCCGGGGGGCTGTCCGTTATTACCGGGGTGGCGGTTTCGGGGGTGGTTTCGGGTTCTTCGCTCATGCCGCCGGAGTGGCCTGTGTGCGCCACAGGGTCAAGCCCTCACCGCCTGCAAAAGCGAAAGGCCGCGCTGCCCATGGGGGCGGCGCGGCCTTTGCCATTCAAGCGAATGCCTGAATTCAGGCTTCGGTTTCAGCTTCCGGAGCGGCTTCGGCAACCGGGGGTGCGTCCGACGGGATGCCAGGTTCGGCGTTCGGATCAAAAGCTTCGACAAAGCCCGATTCTTCACGGTCGAACATGTCGGCGTTGACATCGACACCCTTGGCCTGAAGCTCGGCTTCTTCGGGCGAGCGCGCGATGTTGACCTTGACCATGACCACGACTTCGGGGTGGAGTGCCACCTTGACGTCATGGATGCCCAGTGTCTTGATCGGCTTGTCGAGGACGATCTGGTTCTTGTGAACCTTGTGGCCGCCGGCGGTCAGCACATCGGCGAGATCGCGTGCAGCGACCGAGCCGAACAACTGCCCGGTTTGCGATGCCTGGCGGATCATGGTGACGCTGGCGCCATCCACGTCCTTGGCTTCGGCGCGCGCAATGTCGCGGCGCTTGGCGTTATCGGCTTCGATGCGCGCGCGATCGGCTTCGAACTTCTTCTTGTTGGCTTCCGATGCCCGCAGCGCTTTGCCGCGCGGCAGCAGGAAGTTGCGAGCATAACCGGGCTTTACATTGACGATATCGCCAATTGCACCAAGTTTTTCAACGCGTTCAAGCAGGATGATTTCCATTGCGGTTACTCCTACTTAACGAGATAGGGCAGCAAGCCCAGATGGCGAGCGCGCTTGATGGCCTGCGCCAGTTCACGCTGTTTCTTGCCCGATACGGCCGTGATGCGCGACGGCACGATCTTGCCACGCTCGGACACAAAGCCCTGCAACAGGCGCACGTCCTTGTAATCGATGATCGGGGCATTGGCGCCCGAGAAGGGGCAGCTCTTGCGGCGGCGGAAAAAGGGACGACCCATGATCTATTCCTTTCCGATCAAAATGCGCGCGGAGCGCGGTCAGGGCGATCACCACGGGGGCGATCAGCGCGGTCGCCACGATCACCACGATCACCGCGATCACCGCGATCACCACGGTCGCCGCGTTCACCACGGCCGCCTTCGGCACCGCGATCGCCGCGCTTCATCATGGCGCTGGGTTCAACCGGCAGCGCTTCGATGCGCACGGTCATGTAACGAATGATATCTTCGTTGAGCGACACCTGACGCTCCATTTCGGCAATCGCCGGCGCCGGGGCATCGATGCTGAGCATCACATAATGCGCCTTGCGGTTCTTGGCGATGCGATAAGCGAGGCTACGCAGACCCCAATATTCATGGGATGCAACGGCACCATTGCCATCGGCGATAACGCGGGAAAATGTCTCCGTCAGCGCTTCGACCTGGGCGGCTGCCAGGTCCTGACGCGCGAGAAAGACATGCTCATACATGGGCATGCAGTATCACTCCTTGGCCGATCGTTGACGCCGCACCATGCGGAACGCCCCTCCGGCTTTCGTTCATTCGCCAGCGCCCAAGGTTGCCCCCGGGTTCGACGAAGCGCGGCCTATGGCGGATACGACCGCCAATGGCAAGATTATTTCACGGGTGGCGCAAATGCTGGCGCAAATGGCGGCATGGTTTCAACCGAGCCCGCCAGCGTCGGCGTCACCAGTTTGTGGCTGGCCTGTTCATAGGCATAGCCGAAGGCCAGCAGTTGCGCTTCGCTCCAGCGCGGGCCGATGAAACTGATCCCGACCGGCAGGCCCTTTACCGCCCCCATCGGCACCGTCAGGTGCGGCCAGCCCGCCACCGCCGCCAGCCCGCCGGCGTTGCGCCCGCCGCCAAAGCGATCGGCGAGCACGGCATCGATGAAACTCGCCGGCGCCGTGGTCGGCGACACCAGCGCCATGACCTTGCCCGCCGCGATCATGCCCGCCAGCGCCTCGGTCGACGCCTTCAATGAGCTTGCCCGCGCCGCCTTGTAATCCGGGTCATCAAGCCCGGCGGTCGCCTCTGCCACGATGAAATGCTCTTGCCCGAACAGCGCCAGTTCGCGCGGGGTGGTGGCGTTAAAG
>JBBQMB010000120.1:0-7684 GCA_038328515.1 Sphingomonadales bacterium | reverse complement strand
CGATGCGCTGCTCAAGCTGCGCGGTGAACTCAATGCCGCGCTTGAGCCGCGCAAGATCAAGCTGTCGGTCAACGACATGGTCATCAAGGCGCTGGCGCTGGCATTGCGCCAGGTGCCGAAATGCAATGTGAGCTTTGCGGGTGACAATCTGCTCAGCTACAGCCGCGCCGATATCAGCGTTGCGGTGGCGGCGCCATCGGGGCTGATCACGCCGATTATCGTCGGCGCTGACAGCAAGCCCATGTCGGTGATCGCTACCGAAATGAAGGTGCTGGCGGAGAAGGCGCGCGCCGGCAAATTGCAGCCGCACCAATATCAGGGCGGCACGGCGAGCGTTTCCAACTTGGGCATGTTCGGCATCAAATCGTTCGACGCGGTGATCAACCCGCCGCAAGCGATGATCCTGGCCGTGGGAGCGGGCGAGCAGCGGCCTTATATTGTCGACGGCGCGCTGGCGATCGCGACGGTGATGAGCGTGACGGGTAGTTTTGACCATCGTGCTATCGACGGCGCCGATGGGGCAGAATTAATGAGCGCGTTCAAAGCGTTGATTGAGACGCCTCTAGGCTTGGTCGCATGACTGCTGAAGCCTTTGATCTCGTCATTCTTGGTTCGGGCCCCGGCGGCTATGTTGCGGCCATCCGGGCGTCACAACTCGGCATGAAGGTCGCCATTATCGAGCGCGAGCGGTTGGGCGGTATCTGCCTCAATTGGGGGTGCATTCCGACCAAGGCGCTGCTGCGGACGTCTGAAATCTACCATTACATGCAGCACGCGGCGGATTATGGCTTGTCGGCGACCGGCGTAAGTTTTGATCTGGCGAAAGTCACCGAGCGCAGCCGCAAGGTGGCGGCGCAATTGAACGGCGGCGTCAAAGGGCTGATGAAAAAGAACAGGGTTACCGTTGTCGAAGGCACCGGCACATTGACCTCGGCAACCGATATTACCGTCACGACGGGTGACCAGACCCGCACACTGACCGCGAAAAACATCATCATCGCCACCGGTGCCCGGGCGCGCGACCTGCCGGGGCTTGCCGCCGATGGCATTCGCATCTGGACATATCGCCACGCCATGGTGCCACCGGAAATGCCGACAAATCTGCTCGTTATCGGATCGGGCGCCATCGGGGTCGAATTTGCCAGTTTCTACAGCGACATGGGGGCCAAGGTTACGATTGTCGAAATGCTCGATCGGATGCTGCCGGTCGAGGACGACGAAGTCTCCGCCTTCATGCACAAGGCGTTGACCAAGCAGGGCATGCGTATCCTGACCAGCACCAAGGTCAGCGATGTGAAACCCGGCGCCAGCGAGGTCACCGCCACGATCACCACCGCCGACGGCAAAGCCGCGACCGAAAGCTTTTCCCATGTCATCGTCGCCATCGGCATTGTGCCCAACACCGAAAACATCGGCCTGGAAGCGCTGGGTGTCGCAACCGACCGCGGCCATATCGTCAACGATGGCTTTGGCCGCACGAACGTGCCTGGCGTCTGGGCGATCGGCGATGTCGCCGGCGCGCCCTGGCTCGCCCATAAAGCCAGCCATGAAGGCATTATCGCGGTTGAAACCATCGCCGGTCAGCATGTTCACCCGATGGACAAGGCCGGCATTCCGGGCTGCACCTATTCGCGGCCGCAGGTTGCCAGTGTCGGCATGACCGAAGCCAAGGCAAAGGCTGCTGGCCATGCGGTGAAGGTCGGCAAATTTCCGTTTATCGGCAATGGCAAGGCGATTGCGCTGGGCGAAGCGGAAGGTTTCATCAAGACGGTGTTTGATGCTGCGTCGGGCGAGTTGCTGGGCGCCCACATGGTCGGCGCGGAAGTTACCGAATTGATTCAGGGCTATGTCATCGCGCGCGGGTTGGAGACGACCGAACAGGAGCTCATGCATACCGTGTTCGCGCACCCGACGCTGAGCGAGATGATGCATGAAAGCGTGCTCAATGCCTATGGCAGGGCGCTGCATTATTGATTGCGGTGCTGGCCCTGCTGGCCACTCCGCTGGCGATCCCGCCGTCGCTCAGCGCGCTTTGCCCCAAGCCGCTGCCGGGAGAAATCGTGGTTTGCGCGGATTCCGAGCCGCGCAAATCACCCTATCGGGCGCCTTTGAAGGTGCCGCCAGAGCGCGGCACCAAAAACAGCATCAGCGTATCGCGCGAGCGAAACGCGCTTTTCGATCATGATTCGGGCGGTGCCGGCAGTTGCTCGGCATCGGGATTGGCCGGCAATTATGGCTGCGGGACCAAGGCGCACAAGGCCTGGGTGGAACAACGCGCTGGTTCCCGATCGGGAGGCGGCCGAATCTATGACCGGCCCCCCGAATAACTGACATTAAAAAAAGTTCATGAAACCTCTTGCGGATGAGGTAACAATGTATCAAATAGTGGCAGCGGCCCAATACCTTCCCCCGCCGACTGCCCTCAGCGGGGGAAGGTGACACCTGCCAGTCAGATGTAGCGGACCGTATCGGGCGTGCCCGGTGCCCCCCCTTGATGAGCACCGGGTACGCCCCTTCGCGTGGTGTCAATCGATTGGCGTGGCAACGAAACGATCGGTCTCGGGATCAAGCACCCTGAGAACGCCATCGGCGATATCGAAGCACGTTCCTTGAATCAGCAGCTCGCCGCTGGCTTCTGCGTTGGCAACAAAAGGAAAACTGCGCAGATTGGCTATGCTGATGCGGATCGCTTCCAGTTCCAGCGCCGCTGCGGAATCGATATCCGGCGATAGCGCCGCCGCCGCCCGGATCCGGTCGCGCGCCGGGGCAATCATCGACATCCAGCTGCCAATGAAGCCGCCGGCGCCATGCGCAGCATCATCGAACCGGCCATCGAGTGACGCCTGAATGCCGCCGCAATGGGCATGGCCGAAAACGACGATGTGGTGAACCTTCAGGATGGTTACAGCATATTCAACGGCGGCCGACGTGCTGTGCTGGGCGCTATCGGGTTGATAGGGCGGCACAAGATTGGCGACATTGCGCAGGACGAACGCCTGGCCAGGCGCGGTATCGAACACCCGCGTTGGATCAACGCGGCTGTCGGAACAGGCGATGATCATCACCTTGGGCGCCTGGCCCTTGTTGGCGAGTGCGTCATAGCGCTGACGCTGTTCGACATAGGGGCCGGCACGGAAGCGGCGATAACCTTCGAGGAGTTGTCTGAATTCGGGCATTTTGGCTTTCTATCATCGGCTTTATACTTCGTCACCCTGTCGCATTGGCAGAAGCGCCGGCAAAGGCTATTTGCTGTGCATGATTGAAAATAATGCTTCTCCCTTGGCGCTTGCTCCGGCTGGCGATCTGCGTGTGCGCAAACCCGATTGGCTGCGTGTGCGAGCGCCGACCTCGCCGGCATTTGCCGAGACCCGGGCGCTGATGCGGCGCCTCAATCTCAATACCGTTTGCGAAGAGGCCGCCTGCCCGAACATCGGGGAATGCTGGAGCCAGAAGCACGCGACGGTCATGATCCTCGGCGATACCTGCACCCGCGCCTGTGCCTTTTGCAACGTCAAAACCGGGATGCCCGGGCCGGTGGACCGGCTGGAACCAGCCCATGTTGCCGAAGCGGCCGGCGCGCTCGGTCTTGAACATATTGTCATCACCTCGGTCGATCGTGACGACCTGCCCGATGGCGGCGCGGGGCAATTTGTTCGCGTTATCGAAGAATTGCGCAAGCATGCTCCGAACACGACGATTGAAATCCTGACGCCGGACTTTCGCAACAAGGCGAAAAAGGCCGTCGAGATGATCGTGGCGGCGGGGCCGGATGTTTATAACCACAACCTCGAAACCGTGCCGCGGCTATATCCCACCATTCGGCCCGGCGCGCGCTATTATCATTCGTTGCGGCTGCTTGATCAGGTAAAATCACTTAACGATCAGGTATTTACAAAATCGGGGGTGATGGTCGGGCTTGGCGAAACAGCACAGGAGCTCCACCAGGTCTGGGACGACATGCGATCGGCAGGCGTCGATTTTCTCACTGTCGGCCAATATCTGCAACCAACGCCGCGCCATGCCAAAGTGATCGATTTCGTGCCGCCCGCAACTTTTGCCGCCTATGCTGCCGTGGCGCGATCAAAAGGCTTTCTGCAAGTTGCCGCATCGCCACTGACGCGCTCGTCTTATCACGCCGGTGCCGATTTTGCCGAGATGCAGGCCAAGCGCCGGGCCAAGGTGACGCAGGGGGCCTGATGCCAAAGCATGCCGAAACCCGGCGTTTGACCTGGACCGCCGAGCAGATGTTCGATCTGGTGGCGGATGTCGGCCGCTATGATGAATTCCTGCCTTGGGTCCAGGCCATGCGCATTCGCAGCAATGACGGCAGGATCGTGATTGCCGACATGGTCGTCGGGTTCAAAATGGTACGCGAACGCTTCACCAGCCGGGTTACGCTTGACCGGCCCGGCATGATCCATGTCGATTATATCGACGGACCGCTCAACCATCTGAAAAACGACTGGATTTTCCGTAACGTGGCCGGTGGTTGCGAGATCGATTTTTCCGTCGATTTCGAATTTCGCAACAAGATGTTCGAACGACTCGCGGGCGTCTTTTTCGCAGAAGCCTTCAAGCGCATGGTTGGCGCCTTCGAGACGCGGGCGGCAGCGATTTATGGCGCCCAGCCATCGCATGCGGCCGCTCGACTGGCGGCATCTTGATCGCCCGGGATCGCGGCGTAAAAGTGCCCGAAGTCACCATCGGTTTCTGGGCAATAAAGGTTCTGGCGACGACGCTCGGCGAAACGGCTGGCGATACCGTCAGCATGACACTCGACCTGGGGTATCTGCTGGGCTCGGTGATATTTCTCGGGGCATTGCTGGTTCTGGTCTGGCGGCAGGTTGCCACGACGCATTTTCGCCCTTGGCTGTATTGGGCCACGATCATCGCTTCGACAACGGCGGGCACGACGATGGCCGATTTCGCGACGCGCTCGCTCGGTATCGGCTATGCCGGCGGCTCGGCTTTGTTGCTCGCCTGTGTGCTTGGCACCTTGTGGTTGTGGCAGCGCCGGCTGGGCACGATCAGCGTTGAAAGCGTGCATGAGCCACGTGCCGAATCTTTTTACTGGGTCGCGATTACCTTTTCACAAACGCTGGGGACCGCGCTCGGCGACTGGACGGCAGATATCAATGGCGTTGGCTATAGCGGTGCCGCGCTGGTTTTTGCAGCGCTATTAGCCGTGGTGGCGGTGTTGCACTGGCGCCGTCTCGTGGCCCCGGCGTTGCTGTTCTGGGCGGCGTTCATTCTTACCCGGCCGCTCGGCGCCGCGGTTGGTGACTTTCTCGATAAACCACTGGCCAAGGGCGGGCTCGATTTCAGCCGGCCGCTCGCGTCGGCGGTGCTTGCCGCGATCATCATCTGCCTTGTGGCGCTGTTGCCGCAGCGCGCAGCGCGATCAGTCTGAGGCAGGGATCGGCATCAGCAGTTCAAGCGCAACCAGCGCCGCCTGGCGCCGGATTTCGCTGCGGCCCAGATCGCCGAAGTGGCGGATATCAGCGACGAGTTCTTCAGGATCGCCGCCACGCACGGCGCGCGCGAAAACAACCGTGCCGACCGGCTTTTTCTCGGTGCCGCCATCCGGCCCGGCGATGCCGGTAACAGCCACCACGACATCGGCGCGGCTGTTTTTCAGCGTGCCTTGCGCCATCGCCCAGGCAACAGCGATCGATACGGCGCCAAAAGTTTCCAGAATATCCTGATTAACGCCGATTACTTCCATCTTGGCTTCGTTCGAATAGGTGACAAAGCCACAATCGACGACGTCAGAGGCGCCGGCAATTTCGGTGAGCGCCGCCATTACCAGCCCGCCGGTGCAGCTTTCCGCCGCAGCAACGGTGCGCCCCGCGGCGCGGTTGGCATCAAGCACGCGGGCGGCGAGGGCGATCAGTTCGGGGTCCATGATTAGTCCTGTTCCGGCAAGCGCACGCTCGCCATGGCCTGTGCCGCCAAACCTTCGCTGCGCCCGGTGAAGCCCAGCATTTCGGTGGTCGTCGCCTTGATGCTGACACGGGCAGCCGCAATGCCGAGGATCGCGGCAACCCGGTCACGCATGGCGTTGCGGTGCGGGCCGATCTTGGGGCATTCGCAGATCAGTGTTACATCGACATGATCGATGATGCCGCCGCGTTCACGCACCAGCGAAGCTGCATGAGCGAGGAAAATATCCGATGCGGCACCCTTCCAGCGCGGATCGCTGGGCGGGAAATGATCGCCGATATCGCCGGCGGCGATGGTGCCGAGCAGCGCATCGGTCAGCGCATGCAGGCCGGCATCGGCATCGCTGTGCCCAACAAGCCCATGGCTGTGCGGAATGGCGATCCCGCACAACCAGACATGATCACCCGGGCCAAAGCGGTGCACATCGAAGCCGCTGGCGGCACGCGCCGTGAGGGTAGGGGTCAGCATCGCTTCGGCTTTGGCAAAATCTTGCGGGTTCGTCACCTTGAAAGCGCGTTCATCACCCGCCGTTATGGCAATTTTCAGCCCGGCGGCCATCGCAATGGCGAGTTCATCGGTAGCGCCGGCCGCCGCAGCGCCATGGGCCGCCAGCAACGGTGTCAGCCGAAAAGCCTGGGGGGTCTGCACGCGAAACAGGCCTTCGCGATCGACCGCTGAATCATAATGGCTGGTGCCGCGCCGCAGACTGTCATTGACCGCCAACCCGGGCACCGCGCCGTGATTATCCGGATCGGCGAGCGCTGCAAACAGGCCATCGAGCATATGATCGGGCACCAGCGCCCGCGCTGCATCGTGTACAAAGACCAGATCATCGCCGGCAGCAAGCAACGCGAGCCTTTCCAGACCATTGCGGACCGATTGCTGGCGCGTCGTGCCACCAGCGATGGGTTCGGGGAGGTCGAGTCCCGCAACGGCCAGATCATAAAGTGGCCGATCAGCCGGGTTGATGACGATTGACAAGCTGGCAAAGCCGCCATGTGCCAGCAGGCGCTCGATGGCGCGGCGGAGCAGCGGCACACCGGCAATGGCGCGATATTGTTTCGGCACGCCGGCGCCAGCACGCACGCCCGCCCCGGCAGCGACGATCAAGGCGTGGGCGATGGGCGGCGCATTCATACAATCAATACCTATCGCAGCGCTCGCTTGCCGAACAGGGGGAAAGCCGATATGTCGCGTGCCTGTTTTTTAGGCATTTTCGTGAACCGCATTCCTCCCATCCCGATCGGGCCGCTGACGCTCGCCATGCCGGTCATTCTGGCGCCGATGACCGGCGTCACCGACCGGCCTTTTCGCACGTTGGTCAAGCGCTATGGGGCCGGGCTGACGGTTACCGAGATGATTGCCAGCGAAGCGATGATCCGCGACACGCGCCAATCGCAGCAAAAAGCGGCCTGGGACGCATCGGAAGATCCGGTCAGCATGCAACTGGCCGGGTGTGACCCGGAACGCATGGCCGAAGCCGCAAAGCTCAACGAAGGGTTGGGCGCCGCGATCATCGATATCAACATGGGGTGCCCCGTTAAAAAGGTCGTCAACGGTCATGCCGGATCGGCGCTGATGCGCGAACCCGATCTGGCGCGGCGCATCATCGAGGCCACGGTCAAGGCCGTGAAGGTGCCGGTGACGCTCAAGATGCGCATGGGCTGGGACCATGCCAGCCCTAACGCGCCCGAACTGGCGCGGGTGGCCGAAGATCTTGGTATCAGGCTGATCACCGTTC
>JBBQMB010000119.1:0-7705 GCA_038328515.1 Sphingomonadales bacterium | reverse complement strand
TTGTGGGGGGTGGGCTGGGGTGGGGGGCTGGGTCGCGGGTGGCAAATACCCCCACCCCAGCCCTCCCCACTCTCGGTTCGCTTCGCTCACCGGGGGGGAGGGAGCGTTTCTTGCATCGCTTCGCCCATGCGGCGGATGGCGGCGATTTTTGCCGTCAGTGCGGTCCAGTCATCATGGTCCGCTATGGGCGCCCAGATCGCTTCGACTTCATCGACGAGCATCGTGCACGGGGCTGCATCCAACCAATAGTCATGGGTTGGCGGCGTGGTAGCATAAGGCGCGACCGCGGCGCGGAAGGCGGCAAAATCGGGGCCGTCATAGACTTGATCGGCGGGGGACGGCTGGCGGCGCGCGCCGCAGCGCCAATCGAACCAGAAGCGATCGGGGTTGATCTGCGATGCGACCAGCGCCGCTTCGATTGACCTGACCAGCGCGGTGTCATCCGCATCGCCGCGCGGCGCGACGCCGAGCCGGGTGAGCAACGCCGTTGTCAGCGACGCCTGATAGCGATCGGGAAAGGCCGCCAGCACCGGCTTGATCGCCTCGAGCGGCGCGATCAGCCGCAGCGCGCCCGCGAGTTGATAGGCATTCCATTGCAGCGCCTCGGCCTGGCGGCCAAAGCTGTAGAGGCCGTGATGATCGAAATAGGCAGCGGTGAAATCCGGGCTCCAGCTCGGGGTGAAACGCCACGGGCCGTAATCGAAACATTCGCCGGTGATGTTGATATTATCGGTGTTGAGCACGCCATGGACGAAACCCGCCGCCATGAATTGCGCCGCCAGCCGCGCGCCGCTGGTGACGGCGTGATCGAGCAGGCTGACGGCATTACCCGTGCCGTTGACGGCACCACTAAAGCTGCCAGTGCCGAGCAGGTTGGCATGGCAATAATCGACCAGTCGCTGCATCGCTTCGGCATTCTTGTAATAGGCGAGGCGCTGGAAGCTGCCGTAGCGGACATGGCTGTGGTTGAGGCGCACGAGTACGGCGCTGCGCGTCGGGCTGGGTTCGTCACCGCGTTGCAAGGCCTCGCCGGTTTCGATGACCGACAGGGTGCGGCTGGTTTGGAGCCCCAGGGCTTCGAGCATTTCGGTGGCGAGGATTTCGCGCACCGCGCCCTTAAGCGTCAGCCGGCCATCACCGGCGCGGCTCCACGGCGTGGTGCCGCTGCCCTTGGTGCCGAGATCCATGAGGCGGCCGCTGTCATCACGGCATTGCGCAAACAAAAAGCCGCGGCCATCGCCGAGATCTGGGTTGTAGGTGCGGAACTGATGGCCGTGATAGCGCAGCGCCAGCGGGGTATCGAGGCTGTCTGGTAGCGGTTCGAATCGCCCGAAGTGCCGGACCCAATCCGCATCCGAAAGCGTATCGAGGCCGATTTGGGCGGCGGCGCGGTCGTTGCGAAAGCGCAGGATTACCGCCGGAAAATCGGCCGGAGCGACGGGATCGTAAAATTCGGGGCCCAGCGCCAGAATGGCGCGCTCGGGGCGAAAGGCCGACAGCGGGATCGCTCAGGCCGTCGGGTAATTGCAGGCGGCGCGCACGAAGCGAACGGTTTCGCGTTCGACCCGAGCGGCTTCATCGGCGGATGTGGCGGTCAACACCCGATCGATGGCATCGCCGACGATGTGGTGGGTGAACGACGCCGCAAGTTCGATATCGACATCGGTGATGCCGCGCTTGGCCATGGCCACTGTCATCTGGCGCAGGATCCACGCGGTCGTGGTGTCCTTGGCGGCGTGATAAAAGGGTTCGGCATCGGCGCTGGCGGCCATCGCGGCCTTGGGGCCGGTGTCGCTACAGGGATCGCCCATGCCCTCCCACAGCAAATTGTTGCGGCAAAATTCGAACACGCGGGGGATGATGATGCCGGGTTCAAGATTTTCCAGCGCATCGCCGCCCTCCATCGCTTCGATCATCATGCGGCCATGACGGACACCCAATTCGGCGAGCAACGCCTTTTTGGAGCCGAAATGATAGAAGATCGAGCCTTCCGAGACATCGGCTTCACGCGCGATATCGGCGGTGCCGGTGCAAGCAAAGCCTTTCGTCGAAAACAGCATATGGGCCGCAGCGAGCACGCGCTGCTTGGTTTCGGCCGGGTCATAGCGCCGGGCACGGCTGTCGGTCCGTGAATCAACAGAACGGGAATCGATTGCGCGCGTTGCCACTGGCCTTGATCTTCCTTATCCCCCCCGGGAACCATTGGTCATAGCGCAACAGCTGAGTCGGAGTCAAAATATTGCGATATCCGGGCCCTTTCGAGCCGCGTTCATGACCAGTCCCGCAAGTGCTGGCTGGATCGATGGCTGGTACTGGTCGGGCGATGGCTTGCGCCTGCATTGGCGCGAAATTCCAGCGACCGCCGCTGTGCCCGCCGACCGACCGGTGCTGCTCTGCCTGCCCGGGCTGACCCGCACAGCGCGCGATTTTGACGCATTGGGGGCGCGGCTGGCGGGGCGCTGGCGGGTGGTGGCGGTCGATCTGCGGGGCCGCGGCGATTCGGCATGGCCCAAGGATTCGTTGAGCTATGTGCCGCTGACCTATCTGGGCGATCTGCGCCTGCTCATCGAAACCGCCAATATCGGGCGTTTTGTGGTGCTGGGGTCATCGCTCGGCGGGGCGCTGGCACTGCAACTGACCACCGGCCACCGCGACGCCATGGCGGGTGTCATCCTCAACGATATCGGGCCGAGCATCGAAGCCGAAGGGCTGGCGCGGCTGCGCGGCAATGTCGGGCGCCAGGCCAATTGGCCGACCTGGGTGCATGCCGCGCGCGACCTGGGCCAGCGCCACCAGTCGCTCTATCCCGGCTGGGGGCTCGGCGACTGGCTGGGCTTTGCGCATAATCTGTGCCGGGTCGGGCCGTCGGGGCGGATCATCTTCGATTATGACGCGCGCATCGCCGAACCCTTCCGCCTGCCCAATGGCGATGCCGGGGTTGACCTGTGGCAGGCCTTTGGCGCCCTCGCCGGGCTGCCGGTGCTCAGTATAAGGGCGGAACGCTCCGATGTGCTGACACGTGCGACCCAGGCGGCGATGGCAGCGCAGTTGCCGGGGCTGGAAATCGCGCAAGTTCCCGGCATCGGCCATGCCCCGACACTCGCCGAGCCGGTGGCGCAAGCGGCGATCGATGCGTTTCTGGCGCGCTTTGCCGGACGCTGAAGTCCGGTTCCACGCGCGTTGACGCGACCGCCGCCCGGGCTCAGGCCAGCTCCAGGCCCTTCACCACTTCCGCTTCGATATGCAGCGGCACCACGATCTGCGCCGGCAACGGCGTCAGGTCGGCGGGGTCATGCTGGCGGATGAAGCGTTCGACCACTGGCGCCACCTTGTCGCGCCATTTGCTGCCGTTGAAAATGCCGTAATGGCCCGCCCCTTCCGCCATGTAATAGGCCTTTTTTGAATCGGGCAATTCGGTCGCAAGGTCGAGGGCGGCCCTGGTCTGGCCGATTCCCGAAATATCGTCCTTTTCGCCTTCGATGGCGAGCAGCGCGGTGCGGGTGATCGCTGCCGGGTTGACCGCCTGGCCGCGATGCACGAATTCGCCCTTGGCCAGCGACTGGCGCTGAAAAACGACATCGATCGTCTGCAGATAAAATTCGGCGGTCATGTCGCAGACCGAACGATATTCTTCGTAAAACGCCTTGGTCGCTGCGGCCGAATCATCATCACCCTCAACCAGGTGCTTGAACAATTCCCAATGCGATTTCATGTGGTTGGCAAGGTTCATCGACATGAAGCCGGCGAGCTGCAAAAAGCCCGGATAGACTTTGCGGCCACCGCCCGGATAGGTCTGCGGCACCGTCGCGATGACATTTTGTTCGAACCAGGCATAGGGCCGCTCGGTCGCCAGATCATCGACCGAGGTCGGCGCCTGGCGGGTATCCACGGGCCCGCCCATCATCGTCAGCGTCAATGGCGTCGCCGGGTCATCATTGGCCGACATATAGGCGACGGCGGCATAGGCCGGCACCGCTGGCTGACAGACGGCGAGGATATGGCTGCCGGGGCCGATTTCGCGCAAGAATTCAATAACATAATCGACATAGTCATTAAGGTCGAACTTGCCATCCGACATCGGCACCAGCTTGGCATCGCGCCAGTCGGTGACATAGACTTCATGGTCGGGCAGCAGCCGTTCGACCGTGCCGCGCAGCAGCGTGCCATAATGGCCCGACATCGGTGTGACGACGAGCACGCGCGGATCCTTGCGGCCCGAAACGGCGCGGGTGAAATGCTTCAACTGGCCAAAGGGTTTGCGCAGCACGATCTCTTCGCTCACCGCGACGCTGACGCCGTCGACAATGGTAATCGGCAGATTGTAATCGGGCTTGCCGCGCGGTGCAGCGGCATGGGCGAACACTTCGAGGCCGCGGGCCAGGATCGGGCTGCTTGCCATGTACGACATCGGGTTGGCCGGGCTGAGCAGCCAGCTTGACGTCGATTGCGCCATGGTTCCCATGCCGGCCAGCATCGTCCGCTGGATTTCATGCGCTGTATAAAGCATTTTTATTCCCTGTTCCGTCCCGACTGTTCCGCCCCGACTGCTACGCCCCGGCCGTTCCGCCAGCTTGCACGTGCCGTGTCATATCGCAGGTGCAGCATAAAGCAATTGACGGCCGCTGCACCCCCTTTTGTGACAGGCGGTGTTGCCGCACCGCAACACGCGGTGATTGAGTCGCGCTCAACGCCCTGCTATCAGGGGCAATGTCCGAACAATCCGTCGCTGTCCCCACTGCTGAACCCAGAAAGCTGAGCCGGCTTGCGCTGCTCTGGCGCTTCGCCAGGGCCTATCCGGGGCAACTTGCCGCAGCCTTGACGGCGCTGGTCGTCGCTGCCTTGTCCACGCTTGCCATCCCGCAAGGGTTGAAACTGATCGTCGACAATGGTTTTGCCCGCGGCTCCGACCCGGCGGCGGTGGCGCCCTATTTCTGGGGCATGCTCGGCATCGTCGTTGTCATGGGCCTTGCCACGGCGGTGCGTTTTTACTTCGTCAGCTGGATCGGTGAACGGGTCGTCGCCGATCTGCGCAAGGCGGTACAGGCGCATCTCGTCACCCTTGATCCGGTTTTTTTCGAAGAAAACCGCCCTGCCGAAATCGCTTCGCGGCTGACCAGCGATACCGCCATCATCGAACAAGTCGTGTCTTCGGGCGCTTCGCTGGCGCTGCGCAACACGGTGATGGGGATTGGCGGCATCGCCTATATGGCGGTGCAGAGCCCCAAGCTGACCGCGCTGATGCTGCTCGTCATCCCGGTCACCATCCTCCCCATCGTCTGGCTCGGCCGCAAGGTGCGCGCCATGTCGAAAACCAGCCAGGACCGTATTGCCGGCGTCGGCACCATGGTCGCCGAAGTGCTTGGCGCCATCAAGATCGTCCAGGCCTTTACCCAGGAACGCCGCGAAGCCAACCGTTTCGGCGATGCCGTCGAGGCCGCGTTCGATACCGCCAAGCGGCGCATCCGCCTGCGCGCCGGCATGACCGCCGTCGTCATCACCCTCATCTTTGGCGCCATCACCCTGGTGCTCTGGCAGGGCGCGCTCGATGTCATTTCGGGTCGCCTCACCGGCGGCACCATCGCTGCGTTCGTATTTTCAGCTGCCATCGTCGCCGGCGCCTTTGGCACGCTGACCGAAGTTTATGGTGATTTCATGCGCGCCGCCGGTGCCAGCGCCCGCATGGAAGAACTGCTCGCGGCCCAGCCCGGCATCCGCAAGCCCGACAATGCCACCCCGCTGCCGGTGCCGGCGCAGGGCGCGCTGGCGCTCGATCATGTCACTTTCCACTATCCATCAAAGCCCGACGTGCCGGCGCTCGTCGATTTTTCGCTCGATATTGCTGCCGGCGAAACTGTCGCGGTTGTCGGGCCCTCGGGCGCCGGTAAATCGACGCTTTTCCAGCTCGTCCAGCGCTTTTACGATCCTGAAAAGGGCCAGATCCGCCTCGATGGGGTCGCTTTGACCGCCGCCGACCCCGAAGAAATCCGCGCCCGCATGGCGGTGGTGCCACAGGAAACCGTGGTTTTCGCCACCAGCGCGCTTGAAAACATCCGCTACGGCCGCCCCAGCGCGACCGAAGCCGAAGTCTGGGCCGCAGCAGAAGCCGCCCATGCCGATATTTTCCTGCGCCAACTCCCCGATGGCATCCACAGCTTTTTGGGCGAAGCCGGCACCCGCCTTTCGGGCGGCCAGCGCCAGCGCCTCGCCATTGCCCGCGCCATCCTGCGCGACGCCCCGATCCTGCTCCTCGACGAAGCGACCTCGGCGCTCGACAGCGAAAGCGAACGCCTTGTCCAGCACGCGCTTGAAGGGCTGATGGCCGGCAAGACCACCCTCGTCATCGCCCACCGCCTCGCCACCGTCCGCAACGCCGACCGCATCATCGTGATGGACGGCGGCCGCATCGTCGCCGAAGGCACCCACGACACGCTGATCGCGCAAGGTGAGCTATATGCCAAACTGGCGCGATTGCAGTTCGATCAGGTGCCGCAGGTGGCGTGAGGCTGACGGCTTTTCGACGCTGGGCAGCCGGCGCTAGAGTGTTTTCCAGTCAGATGTCTTCATCTGACGCTTAAGAAAACACGACAAATCAAAGACCTAGAGTGCTCGTTCGATTCCAACTGAACGAAACGCACTCTAGTGCGCGTCACCCCAGCTAACCCCTGAACCGATCTCCACGCCGAGCGGCACAGACAGATCGACGAGCGGGCGGTGGGCGTTGGCCATGGTGGCGCGGATGACCGGGGTGACCGAGGCAACATCACCCTCGGGGACTTCAAACACCAGTTCATCATGGACCTGGAGCAGCATCCGCGTCGCCGACAGACCGGCAGCACCCAGCGCGCCGGGCATCTGCACCATGGCGCGCTTGATGATATCGGCCGCCGTGCCCTGCACCCGGGCATTGACCGCGGCGCGTTCGGAAAATTGGCGTTCGCCCTGATTTTTGGAATTGATCATCGGGAAATGCGCCTTGCGGCCGAACAGCGTGGTGACAAAGCCGTGTTCCTTGGCCGCCGCGATGGTTTGCGCCATGTAATTGCGGATGCCCGGAAAGCGGCTGAAATACAGCTCGATATAGCGCGCCGCCTCGCCGCGATCGATGCCGAGGCGCTGGGCAAGGCCAAAGGCGCTGATGCCATAGATGATCGAGAAGTTGATGGTTTTGGCCCGCGCCCGGGTGTCGCGCGTCACCTCGCCGAACACTTCCTGCGCGGTCAGCGCATGGACGTCGCCGCCGTCGGAATAGACCTGCTTCAATTCGGGCACATCGGCGATATGCGCAACGAGCCGCAATTCGATCTGGTTGTAATCGGCGGCCATCAGCACATGGCCGGGGGCAGCCACGAACGCATGGCGGATGCGGCGGCCAAGCTCGGTACGGATCGGGATGTTCTGGAGATTGGGGTCGTTCGATGACAGCCGCCCGGTGCTGGTCGAGGCCAGCGCATAATTGGTGTGGACGCGGTCGGTGGCGGGGTTGATCTGGGCTTGCAAGGCATCGGTGTAGGTGGATTTCAGCTTGCTATGCTGGCGCCAGTCGAGGACTTTTGTGGCAATCTCGGCCCCCTCCCCGGCCAGCCGTTCGAGTTCGGTGACATCGGTGGTCCAGGCGCCGGTCTTGCTGCTTTTCTTGCCCGATTTGAGGCCCATGCGCTCAAACAGCACTTCGCCCAATTGCTTGGGGCTGCCGATGCTGAACGGC
>JBBQMB010000118.1:0-7711 GCA_038328515.1 Sphingomonadales bacterium | reverse complement strand
AGCGCGCGGCGCAGCGGCGGGATGACGAGCGACAGCGGTGCCAGCACGCCATAGCGCAGCAAAAGCGCGACCGGCGCCAGCACGGCCACCACGACAAACAACGCCAGCGTGGCCGGCGGCATCAGCGCCAGTGGCAGATATTCGGGGTCTTCGGCGGTGCCATAGCGGGTGCGCGCATGGTGCAGGCTGTGCACGCCTTCGTACATGAACGACGGCACCAGCAACGGCACACCCACGATGAGGTTCCAGCCGGTGTGAAAGCCCGGCACGGCGCTGGGTTTCATGTGGGTGAGTTCGTGGATGAAGCTGCCGGCGCGATACAGCGCCAGGATGGCGACGGTAACGGCGGCAGCGAACAGCCAGCCCGGCAGGGTGGCATTCGTCAGCGCCAGAGCGATGGCCAGCGCCGTCGCGGCATAGCCAAGCGCTGCCGATACACCAAAATCGGTCCAATAGATGCGCGCATCATGGGTGTTGAGGTCGCGGGTCAGCGTGGCAGCGGTGCGCAACAGCGCGCCTTCGTTGCTGGCGTCGCTGGTCAGCACCGCGTCATCGCTGGCGGCGAGGCTGGTCGCAGGAGGGTCCATCAAGGTCATGAAAGGCCCCATAAGCCCGAATTGCGGCGAGGTCGCGGCACGTGGTGACGCGGTTTCAGGTGGTTTTTGAACCAGTCGATGGTGCGGACCAGCCCGGTTTCGAGCGGCGCGAAGGCGGCTGGCTGACATTGGCGATAACCAGCAGGAACGTTGGATGGGAGACAAAACTGGCGATGTTATCGGGATCGCCGGTGGAAAAATCATCGAGACAGGTGACGTTGTCACTACGCGCCAGAGGGAATGCGAGCCGAGAAAGCCGGCACCGCCGCTGAAAAAAATGTGCGGCGCGGTTACGGTAGCAACAGGCTGCCATCGCCATAGGAATAAAAGCGATAATCGCTATCGATCGCGTGCTTATACGCCGCCTGCATTACATCGAGCCCCATCAGTGCCGATACCAGCATGAACAGCGTCGATTTGGGCAGATGGAAATTGGTGATCAGGCCATCGATGGCGCCGAAGTGGTAACCGGGCGTGATGAAGATGGCGGTATCGCCGGTGAAAGCCTGGATGACACCGTCGTTTACCGCCGATTCGAGCAGGCGCAGCGATGTCGTGCCGACCGCGATGACCCGGCCGCCGGCGGCGCGCGCGGCGTTGAGCCTTGCTGCGGTATCGGCGTCGATGCTGCCCCATTCGGCGTGCATCTTGTGATCGGCGGTGTCTTGCGCCTTGACCGGCAGGAAAGTGCCGGCGCCAACATGCAGCGTCACGGTTTCGCGCGTCACGCCGGCAGCGGCGAGCCCGGCCCAGAGTTCGGGGGTGAAATGCAGGCCGGCGGTGGGGGCGGCAACCGCGCCGTCCTTGGTGGCGTGGAGCGTCTGATAATCCTGTGCATCGCGTGCATCGGTAGCGCGTTTGCTGGCGATATAGGGCGGCAGCGGCATCGCGCCGGCGGCGGCCATGACGGATGCGACGTCGGTTTCGATCGGACCATCGGCGAAAAAGCGCCAGAGTACCGCGCCATCATCGGCCTTTTCGAGCACTTCGCCCGACAGGCCGGCGCCGAAATCAACGCGGGCGGCGGGTTTCAGCCGTCGGGCGTTGCGCACGAAACTCCACCACATGTCGGCGGCTTCGCGCTTGTGGAGGGTGACCCCGATGCGCGCGCCAGCCGCAGTGGTGCCGTGCAATTGCGCCGGGATGACGCGGGTGTCGTTGACAACCAGCACATCCCCGGCGCGCAGGCGGGTTGGCAGGTCGCGCATGGTGAAATCACCCAGCGTGGCCCCGCGCACTTCGAGCATCCGTGCCGCATCACGCGGATTGACCGGGCGCAGCGCGATGCGTTCGGGGGGCAGTTCGAAATCGAAATCGGCAACAAGCATGGATGGTCCCGAATTGAAAAGGCGCACGCCACCCACCGATGGCTGCTGACCCCGCCCGGTTTTGCCGAACCCGACTGCTGCCGCAAGGGGCCGACGCATTTTCCTGCCGCGTGCCGGCATCCGGGCATCGAGAAAATACGCCAGGAAATGTGGACAACGCTTGACCTGAACAGGTGGTCAGTCGTTTGGATTGACAGGCAAGGCCATCCACACTGTATTTTTTCCGTGAAGAACCGTTATCAACAAGTTGCGCCGTCCCTTTGCGCGGGCGGCGGCAATTGCATCGGTAAATTGGACGCTCGAAGTCAGCGGCTTGCCAGCCAGTCCCACGATGATGTCGCCAACGGCAATGCCGCGCGCCGCGCCGGGACTATCCTGCGCCACTTTAACCACAATCAGCCCGCCGGCGGTCTGATCTTGCCCCGCGACTTCATTCAGGCTGCTCGTGGTTCCGGTAAGCTGAAGCCCGGACAGTGAAACAAAAGCATCAGGCGCCGCTTCGCCCGCCAGTTCCTTGGCGCGAAGGGCGCCATCTGGCCTTGATACGGGAACGAGTCCAACCGACAGCGGCTTGCCATTGCGCCACAACTGGAACTGAACATTGCGACCAGCATCGAAGGTCGCCACTTCGGCGGACAGTGTCCCCATTCCGCCGACGGCGCGGCCATCAATCGCCAGCACTACATCTGCCGGCACGATGCCGGCGCGATCGGCAGGGCTGGCCGGATCGATTCCAACAACCAGTACCCCTTCGCTCGACGTCAGGCCTAGCGCTTCCGCGCTGTCGCCGGTCAAGGCGACAACGCTCAGCCCGAGTTGGGTGCGGCTCACCTTGCCTCGCGCAAGCAATTCGGTAACGACGCGCTGCGCCATGGCTGAAGGCAGCGAAAAGCCGATACCGATATTGCCGCCAGACGGGGCAAGAATAGCGGTGTTGATGCCGACAACCCGCCCGCCTTCGTCGAGCAGCGGCCCGCCGCTATTGCCTTGGTTGATGGCAGCATCGATCTGCAAAAAATCACTATATGGCCCGTTACCCAGCGTTCGGCCGCGGCCCGAAATGATCCCGGCGGATACCGAGCCGCCCAGCCCATACGGCGAACCGACCGCCGTAATGTCTTCGCCGACGGATATTTTATCGCTGTCTCCCCAGGTCAATGCGGGATAGCAGCTTGCCAGGGCTTCCATACGGACGAGGGCGACATCGGTTCGCTCGTCACTCCCGACAAGCGTGGCACCCCTTGTGCTGCCATCGGCCAGACGCACTGTTATCTGGGTGGCCTGGGCCACGACATGTTCGTTGGTCACGACCAGCCCGTCGCCCGAAATGATAAAGCCGCTGCCGAGCGATTGCTTTGTGCTGGCCTGCGTTTCGCGCATCGCATCGCCCAGCGCTTCCTCATAGCTTTCATTGGTATCAGGGCCAAACCGCGCCTGGACCTGGACAACCGCCGGCATGACCGCCGCCACGACCTCCGACCGCTTCGATCCGGCTGGCGGCAGTTTCAAGGGCGCGCACGCCGCTATCGCCGCGACGGGTGTGACGAGGATGATGATGCCGGCAAAAAACAAACGCGCCATATGGTTTCCTTGCATCATCGTGGCCGCGGTGTGGGACACCTGATGTTGGCCGGCAATAGCCATATTTCGGGTTTTATCTAGCTGGCAATACTCAGTCCTTTTCCGACGTGATGGCCTTTGGCGCTGCGGGCGCCAGCCCGAGGGCGCTGCCGTCTAGGCCGAGTTCGCGGAGCAAATTGTCGATCATCGGCGCCTGGGTGCGATAGCGTAGCGCAGCGTTCATGGCGGCATCGGCGAGATTGCCGTCGCCGGCGCTGCTGCCGGCCCCGGCGCTGTTGCCGCCGCCCAGTCCTTCGACCTGGACGATCTTGATGCTGTAGATGGCTTCCATGGGCTTGGCCGATTCGCGGATGATGGCGGGCAGCGCCTGGAGCAGCGCGATCTTGGTCTGCATCGAAACCTGGTCGCTCGACAGGATGTTGGCGGCTTCGTTGATCGCGGCCTGGCCGGCGGCATCGACTTCGAACCGCGCGCGCACACCTTCGGCGGTCAGCTTGGCGGCGGTTGCCTCGCCTTCCGCGGTGACGCGCAAGGCTTCGGCGCGGTCGGTGGCGGCTTGTTTATCGGCGGCAGCCGATACGGTGATGCCGATGGCGGCGCGTTCGGCCTCCTTGCTGGCTTCGATAAGTTCGATGCGTTTGACGCGCTCGGCGATTTCGGTTTCGCGGGCGGTGACGACCTGTTCTTCGGCGGCCACGGCTTCGGCGCGGGCCTTGTCGGCTTGCGCCTTGGCCTGGCTTTCCTCGCGGGATTTGTTCTGGACGGCGATCTGGCTTTCCTGCCGGGCGATGGCGACCGATTGTTCCTGCGCGATGCGGGCTTGCGAGACGGTGCGGTCGGCTTCGATCTGGGCGCCATCGACGATCTGTTTGGCGTTGATTTTGGCCTGTTCGGCCTCGCGCGATTGCTCGGCCTGGATGCGGGCAATATCGGCGACCTGGGCAGCGCGGCGGTTTTCAAGCTCGCGTTCCTGTTCGATGCGGGCAAATTCGGTTTCGCGCTGCAGATCGAGGCGGGTGCGTTCGGCCTCGAGATTTTTGGTTTCGATCTGGACGCGGGTGTCCTGTTCGATGTCGTTGCGGGTCTTTTTGCGCAATTCGATCTGTTCGGTCAGCTTGGTCAGGCCTTCGGCATCAAAGGCGTTATTGGCGTTGAAATGTTCGATGCTGGTCTGGTCGAGGCCCGTTAGCGAGACCGATTCGAGTTCAAGGCCGTTCATGGCGAGATCGGCGGACGAGACTTGCTGGACCTTCTGGACGAAATCGGCGCGCTGTTCGTGGAGCTGGCTCATCGTCATGCCGGCGGCGACCGAGCGCAGCGCATCGACGAATTTGCCTTCGATGAGTTCCTTCAGCGCTTCGGGCTGCATGGTGCGCTTGCCCAGCGTCTGGGCGGCGATGGCGATGCTGCCGGCATCGGGTTTGACGCGGACATAGAACTCCGCCTTCACATCGATGCGCATGCGGTCGCTGGTGATCAGCGCGTCGGAATTGCGGCGCTCGACCGGCAGGCGGACGGTGTTGAGATTGACCGGCATGGTTTCATGCAGGATCGGCAGCACCATCGCACCACCATTGATGACGACCTTTTCGCCGCCGAAGCCGGTGCGGACAAAGCCGGTTTCCTTTGACGCGCGCTGGTAAAGCCGCGCGATGATCAGGCCGATGACGAGCAGCGCGATCAGCGCCGTCAGGCTGATGCCGCCGATGGCGATGAGGCCGCCGCTGTTGCTGGGAACGATGTCGTTCATGGTGTCGGCCTCATGATTGAGAAAATGTCGGGCTGGATTTCAACGGCGCGAAAGGTGTCGCCGTGGCGGGCGGTTAGGAGGAGCAGGGCGGTTTCGGTGAAGCTGGCGTCATCATCGGGTTCGACCATGACGTGATGGAAATGGCCAAAACCATCTTCGACCCGGGCGCGGGCCGGGTAACCGCGCCGGGCAGTGCCGATGACGATGCGGGCGCGGCGACCGACAAGGCTGTCGATATCGACAGCGGTGGTTTCATCGCGCGGCAGGATGCGGGCGAGGCCGCGACCCAGCGTGCGGGTGGCGGGCAGCGCGATGGCGAGCGCGGCCGGCACGGCGGCAAACCAGGGCAACAAGCCACCGGCGAGCGCCAGCGCGCCAAGCTGGAGCGACAGGCCGGCGAGGCCGAAGCAGGTGAGCAGTACGACGAGCAGCATGAGCAACGGCAGCCGGCCGACGTTTAGCCAATCGAGGCCGCCGCCGATCTCGCCGCCGATCTCGCCGCCGATCTCGCCATCGCCGACATCGAGTTCAATCGCGCTGCTGCCGAGCCCGACGGCTTCGACAAGCCCGAACAGAAACATCAGCAGCAGCGCAATGGTGAAAGGTGCCGTGCCTGACTGCACCAGAAAATCGATCATCAGTTCCAGCGTTTATTGACGAACCGATTGATACCTTGATTCCAGCGGGGCAGCAATTGAAACCGGTGACTTCAGCTGCGACCCGTTGAGCCGAAGCCGTCACTGCCGCGCACGGTTTCATCAAGGCTGGTGACTTCGATTAGTAAGGCTTGTGGCGCGGCCGCAATAACGGCCTGCGCGATGCGATCGCCGCGCGAAATGGTGAATTCGGCGCTGCCATGGTTGATGAGGATGACCGCGATTTCGCCGCGATAATCGCTGTCGACCGTTCCCGGGCTGTTGAGCACCGTCACGCCATGCTTGGCCGCCAGCCCCGAACGCGGGCGGACCTGCAATTCATGGCCTTCCGGCACAGCGACGGCAAAACCGGTCGGCACCATTGCGACGGCGCCGGGCGCAATGCTGAGATCGGCGGCGGCGCGCAGATCAAAGCCCGCGGCGCCGGCGCTGGCATAGGTCGGCAGCGGCAGATCGTCATTGCCGGGCAGGCGTTTGAAGGCGATGGTGATCATCTGGCGCGGCTCCGGTGAAAAGCTGCTCTTTCCCTGCTGGCGCGGCTGTGTAAAGCGCTGAGCCGTGATGACCGATTTTTCCGATGATGAGCTTGATCGCTATGCCCGCCACCTCGTGCTGCCTGATATCGGCGGGCGCGGCCAGGCGGCGCTGAAAAGCGCGCGGGTGGCGGTGGTTGGCGCGGGTGGGCTGGGCAGCCCGTGCCTGCTGTATCTGGCGGCGGCAGGCGTCGGGCAGATCAGCGTGATCGACGATGATATGGTCGCGGTCAGCAATTTGCAGCGCCAGATATTGTTTGTTACCGCCGATGCCGGGCAGGGCAAGGCCGATGTCGCGGCGCAGCGGCTGCACGCGCTCAATCCGCATCTTGTCATCACGCCAGTGCCGGTGCGGCTCGATGCCGGCAATGCAACGGACTTGCTCGCCCGCCATGATGTGATTGCCGATGGTTGCGACAGTTTTGCGACGCGGCTGGCAGTGGCCGATGCGGCGCAGGCGCTGAAAATACCGCTGGTTTCAGGCGCTGTCGGGCCGTTCGATGGCCAGGTGGCGACGTTTCGGGGCTATGCGGCCGATCTGCCCTGTTATCGCTGCCTGGTTGGCGATGCGCATGATCGCGCTGCGCAAAGCTGTGCCGAGGCCGGGGTGCTGGGGGCGCTGACCGGGGTGATCGGGTCGTTGATGGCGCTCGAGGTGTTGCGCGAAATCACGGGGTTCGGCGATAGTCTGGCGGGGCGGTTGCTGTTGTATGATGCGCTGGGCGGGCGGATGCGCACGGTGCGGCTGGCAAAAGACCCGGGCTGTCGGGGATGTGGGGCCGAACCGGCCGGCGCTTGCTTGTAACCGCCGCAATACCACACTATCTGCCGCTGCCGTGGCCCGTTCCCCCTCCCGAAAATCGCAAGCCGCTGGCGGCATCGCCGGCTTTTTCAGCAATATGGTCAAGGCGGGGGTCATTCTGGGCGTGGCCAGCGTGCTGGCGGTGGTGGTCACCGTGGCGATCACCTATTCATCCTTGCCGGATTTCGATGCGATGATGCGGTCGCCCAATGGCCAGTCGGTTGAAATCAGATCGAGCGATGGTGCGGTGCTGGCTTCATTGGGGCCAAGTTATGGCGAATGGCTGCCCTATGGGCGCATCCCGCGGACGATGACCGATGCGATGATCGCGGTGGAAGATCGGCGCTTTTTCAGCCATCCCGGCATCGATCCGATTGGCATCGCCCGCTCCGCACTGGTCAATTTCAAGGCCGGGCGCAACGTGCAGGGCGCTTCCACGATCACCCAGCAACTGGCGCGCAACGT
>JBBQMB010000117.1:0-7742 GCA_038328515.1 Sphingomonadales bacterium | reverse complement strand
CGGACCAACCGCAAACCGCCTGATATCGTGGTGGTCGCTGGCTGGACCCAGCGTCCTGATGCGGCGGCGATTCCGCTGCATGTCGATACGGTCTTCAAGGGGATCATCATCGAACGCCCGTATGGCAGCGCCAAGGCGCGGCCGCAATTCATGTTGATTCCCGATACGGCCGCCGCGCCGCTGCAGGTATCGCGCATGCCCAGCCCCGAAGACCTGCCCGATAACCACCTGTCCTATGCCGGGCAATGGTTCGGGCTGGCCGCCGTGCTGGCGACTATTTACGGCCTTTGGCTGCGCAAGCGCTGGCGCGGAGAAAAGTTTGCCCCTGCCGCGCCTAACCGCTAATTGCGAGCTACCATGCGTTACATCAGCACCCGCGGCGCCGCGCCGACCCTTGAATTCGATGCCGTTACCCTGGCCGGGCTGGCCAGCGATGGCGGCCTTTACGTGCCGGAACAATGGCCCCGGTTTTCGAAAGCCGATATCGCCGCGCTGGCGGGGCTGTCCTATGTCGAGACGGCGGTCCGGGTGTGCCTGCCGTTTATCGGTTCGGCGATGGCTGAAGCTGAATTGCGCTCGCTTTTGACCAGTGCCTATGCGCGGTTCGAGCATGCGGCGGTCACGCCGCTGGTCCAGCTTGATGCGCGACATTGGCTGCTGGAACTTTTTCACGGGCCAACGCTGGCGTTCAAGGATGTGGCGATGCAGGCGCTGGGCCTGATGTTCGAGGCATTTCTGGGCCGCAGCGGTAAAGCGGTGACGATCATCGGCGCGACATCGGGCGATACGGGATCGGCCGCGATCAATGCGCTGGCGGGGCGCGAGCGGGTCGAAGTGTTCATGCTGCATCCGCGCGGCCGCGTTTCAGATGTGCAGCGCCGCCAGATGACGACGGTGCTGACTCCCAATGTCCATAACATCGCGGTCGAGGGCAATTTCGATGATGCTCAGGCGTTGGTGAAGGCGATGTTCAACGATGCGGACTTTTCGAGCCGCTTCAACCTGTCGGCGGTGAATTCGATCAACTGGGCGCGGCTGATGCTGCAGATCGTTTATTATTTCTATGCCGCCGTGCGCTTGGGGGCGCCTGATCGCGCCATAAGTTTTGCCGTGCCGACCGGCAATTTCGGCGATGTGTTTGCCGGCTATGTAGCGCGCAACATGGGCCTGCCGATCGACCGGCTGATCGTGGCGACCAACAGCAACGACATATTGCATCGCGCGCTCAGTGCTGGTGATTATTCCGCTGGGCAGGTGACGCCGACCGAATCGCCATCGATGGACATTCAGGTAAGCAGCAATTTCGAACGACTGTTGTTCGATCTGGCCGGGCGTGACGGCGCCGCAACGGCCGTTGCGATGCGCGGCTTTGAAACCAGCAGGGCGATGGCGATCCCGGCTGACCAACGCGCGGCGGCGGCAGCGATTTTTGACAGCGCGTGCATCGATTCCGATACAATGGCGCAGACCATCCGCTGGGCGCGCGACAAATGCGGGCAGATCATCGATCCGCATACCGCGGTCGGGCTGGCAGCGGCGCGGGCGAGCGCTGGAGATACGCCGGTGGTGACGCTGGCGACGGCGCATCCGGGGAAATTTCGCGACGCCGTGGAACGCGCCAGTGGCCTGCGTCCGTCGCTGCCGTTGCGGGCACAGGGGCTGTTCGACCGCGAAGAACGCTATGCGACCTTGCCGGCGGACCTGGCGACAATCGAGGCCTATATCGCCGAGCGGGCGCAACCAGCGGCATGATGACCCCGGTCATCGCCGAGACGCGCCACGGCCTGCGAGTGGCGACGTGCGTGACGCCGGGGGTCGAAACCGTGGCGGTTGCCCTGCATGCCGAAACCGGCGCGCGCTTTGAGGTCGCCGAACATAATGGCCTGGCGCATCTGTTCGAGCATATGGTGTTCAAGGGCACCCAGACCCGGTCAGCCAAGGCGATTGCCGAGCAGATCGAGGATGTCGGCGGCAACCTCAACGCCTGGACATCGCGCGATACCACGGTGTTCCATGCCCGGCTGCTGGCGCGTGATCTGCCGCTGGGGCTGGCGATCATCGCCGATCTGGTGACCAACCCGCGCTTTGACGATGATGATCTGGCGCGCGAAAAGGATGTCGTGCTGCAGGAACTGGGTGAAGCGCGCGATACGCCCGACGATATTGTTTTCGATCACCTGCAGGAGGCAGCCTTTCCGGGGCAGGCGCTGGGCCGGTCGATTCTGGGCGGCGAGATAACGCTGGCGCGGATTACGCCTGAACATTTGCGCCAATGGCGGGCGGCACATTATGGCGCCGCGCGGCTGACGTTGGTGGTTACCGGCAAGATCGACCATGATGTCGTCATGCGCCTCGCCGAAGCGGCCTTTCCCGATGCTGGCGAGGCGGCGATGCCAGTGACCGAGCGGGGGTTGTTTGCGCCGGGCAATTTCAGCGATCCGCGCAAGTTCGAACAGGCGCAACTGACCAGCGGCTATCCGGCGCCCGGCCATTATGACGATACGCATGATGCCGCCGCGCTGTTCACATTGGCGGCGGGCGGCGGCATGTCATCGCGGTTGTTCCAGGAAGTGCGCGAATCTCGCGGGTTGGCCTATTCGATCAGCGCTGCCACCACGCCCTATGCTGATGCCGGGTTGATGAGCGTGCATGCCGCAACGGCGCGCAAGGATGCGGCGCGGGCGCGTGACCTGATCGACCGGGTGCTGGCCGAAGCCGCGCAGGGCCTTGAACCGGCAGAGTTGGCGCGCGCCAAGGCGCAGGCGGTGGCATCGCTGCTGATGGCGCTGGAAGGCCCGCAGGGGCAGGGTGATTATCTGGCGCGGCAATTGCTCGTCCACCGCCGCTGGGTGCCGGCGATTGAAGTGGTGGAGCGGATCGAGGCGGTGACGCTGGAGGCAGCGCGGGCTGCGGGTCAGGCAATGCTGGCGCACGCGCCGGCGCGGGCCGAGATCGGCGCTGTCATCAAGACCCGGCGCGCCGCATGATCGGGCTCGATGTGCTCGTCACCCAGCCCTGGGATGATTATGCGCTGCTCGATTCGGGTAATGGTCGCAAATTCGAACGCTATGGCCCCTATAAATTCGTGCGGCCCGAAGCCCAGGCGCTGTGGCAACCCGCCAGCCCTGAGTGGAAGCATGACGGTGAGTTCACCGGTGGCCGCGACGATGAAGGCGGCGGGAGCTGGGATCTGGAATATCATGTTCCCGAACGCTGGGTGGTCAGCCGCGGCCCGGTGCAGTTTCATGCGACCAACACGCCGTTCCGGCACTTGGGCTTTTTCCCCGACATGGGAGCGCAATGGGACTGGATGCGCGGCCAGATCCGCCCCGGGATGCGGGTGCTCAACATGTTCGGCTATACCGGCGTCGGCAGCCTGATCGCGGCTGAGGCGGGGGCGCAGGTTACCCATGTCGATGCCAGTAAAAAGGCGGTAGCGGCGGCGCGCGACAATGCGGCGCTGTCGGGGATTGCCGATACGTCGGTGCGCTGGTTGACCGATGATGCGTTGAAATTTATGCGGCGCGAAGTGCGGCGTGGCAGCAAATATCAGGGGATTTTGCTCGATCCGCCGAAATATGGGCGCGGGCCGGATGGCGAGGTGTGGGCGCTGGAGCGTGATTTGCCCGAACTGATGCACCTGGCGCGGCAATTGCTCGCCGATGATGCGGCGTTTCTGGTGCTGACGGTTTATGCCATCCGCATGTCGGCGCTGGCGATCCGGGCGCTGACCGATGAGGTGATGGCGGGCGCCGGCGGCACGATCGAGGCGGGTGACATGGCGATCCGCGAGGAAGCGCGCGGGCTGTTGCTGCCGACGGCGATTTATACGCGCTGGCGGGGGTGATTGGCGTACTGCCGCGACAGGCGCAAAATATCTCCTCTCCCGCCTGCGGGAGAGGCGACTCGGCATCTTCGCCGAGCGGGTGAGGGTGTTCTTTTGTTTCGGCGCGGGTACACCCGCACCTAGGGCGCTGGCGCGCCTCTCCCGCAGGCGGGAGAGGGGTTTTGCTTCTCCGTTAGCGCTTTTCGCCGTCTTTCGGCGTCAATCCGTAAGACGCGACCAACGCCCAGACATGGTCGGGCACCATGGTTTTCATCCGCGCCGGCTCTTCGCGGCGCAGGTGGATGATGCTTTCCACGGCCTTCATCTCGACCCTCGCGCGGGCAAATTCGAGGCCCTTGGGGCCGACGCGGGGCATCAGCCAGCCGATGATCGGCCGCAACCATTGCGGCATCCGGCGCAGCGGCAAGCCGCCCGCGGCGCGTTCGGTATTGGCGAGAAAGCCCTTTACCGGGCCTTCGCGCTTGCCACTGTCGGCGGGCGCGCCGGTTTGCAACTCATCGCCGAGCAGATCGATGAGTTCCTCGCCGCGATCGTTGCGGATGATCAGCCATTGTTCGCCGGTGCCGCCCATATAGCCGACCGTGATATCGGCGAGCGTGTTGGTATAATCGACACAGGTGCGGCAGGTCAGCGGGAAAAAATCGGGGCGCAAATCCGACAGCGGCAGCATGAGAAACGGGATCGCCTTGACCCGGCCATCGCTGAAACGCAGCTCGACATGGTAATCGGCGCGAAATTCGAGGTAGGTGATGGTGTCGGGCGCATCACTGAGCAGCGCCAGAAATTCATGGAAATTTTCGGTCGTGGTATTGTCGGAACACGGCGTGCCGATGACGTATAGCCGGTCGAACCCCAGCTTTGCCTCAAGCGCGCGCAGGGCATGGACCTGGCAGGGGATGCCGATGATGGCGACGCGCTTGTGCCCGGCGGCGCGCGCCGGTTCGAGCAGCGCCAGCAGCGGCGCATAGCCCATGCGCATGCCGCGCACTTGCGCCATGCCTTCGGCGCGGGTGACGATCACCGGCACCGGCTTCCATTTGTCCGCAGGGTCAGGCGCCATGGTCAGCACGGCGTCGATAGCGCCGGCTTCGAGGAGTTTTTCAGCGATACGGGTGGTTATGCCGGTCCATTGCGCGCCTTCGATGGGCGCTTTCAGCGAGGCGCGGACCATCGATTTATAGGGCCCGAAAAAGCGTTCGTCGGGGCGCAGCGGGTCGCGGGTGCGGCCATGCACCCGGGCTTCCATGGCGGGATAATCGGGCTTGATGAACTGGCAGGCGCTGCCGCAATCCTGCGGGGTGGCAGTGCGCGAGATGCCGCAATCGGTGCACAGGTTGCGCGGCACGGCAGGAGCGAGCGGTGGCGCGGTGACGGCGGGATTGATCATGCCATGTTCGTAGCGGATTTGGTCACATTTTCAACGGGGCACCATAGCCGGTGAGCTCAAGATAACCGCGCCCGCCCGGTACGGTGATGGCACCTTCCCAATAGAGCGGCCCGCCGCCGCGCCGGCTATCGAGTTCCTGATCGGGGAATAGCGGCGTGACAGGCAGTACGAGGCGGCCGCCTGGCAGGGTGACGGTCACCGTCGGCGCGACCGGCCAGCGCACGCCGGTGCGGGCGGAGCGCCATAGGGTGCCGGGGGCGAAGCGCACGTCGGTTGGTTTGAGGATGACCAGCCGGCCTGCCTTGTCGCGCCATGAGCCACCCGCCCAGACCGGCGCGCCTTTGGCGTCGCGGATGCGAAAAAGCGTCAGCGCGCCACCATCGGCCATGTTGAGGCCCAGCCAATCCCAGCCGACAGCGCGGCGGTTGAGCAGGGTAGACGACCATTCACGGTCGAGCCAGGCGGTGCCGGTGACGGCGCTGCGGCGCGCGCCCTCGCCGAGGGTGCCGCTGACCGCCAGATGCGGCACGCTGAAATAATGGCTGGCCTCGGCGGGCAAGGGGCCTTTTTGGCTATAGCCGCGCTGGCCTTGCAGGATGGCGGCCTGGGTCGGAGTCAGCACCAGATCGAGCGCAAAGCCATCGCCAGCGACATGCGCGACAAAGCGGCCATCGCTGCGGCGGCGCAGCGCCCAATCATCGACGCGGACATCGGTATCGGCGGTGGCGGCACCGGCAAGGCCGAAGCCGGCGCGGGCGATGCGCTGGGCGTGGCGCAGGCGCCCCAGCGCCGGATCGGAGAGGGCGGCATGGGCAAAGATCACTTGTTTTGCCGCAAAAGCGCTGGGGTTGCGCTGGTCAACCGGTGGCCGGGTGCGGAAAAAGGTGATCTGGAAACCGCGCTGGCCACCACCCGGCAGCGCCAGCCAGCCGGTGACATACCACCATTCGGTGCGAAAGCCGGGGTGGGCGCCATTGTCGCGCGGCAGGACCACTGGCGCATCGGGGCGCACCGGGGTGTAATCGGGCATGACCGGCGCGGCGGCGCCAGCCGATACCGGCGCGGCGGCGCCAGCCGATAACGGCGCGGCGGCGCCAGCAGATACCGGCGCGGCGGCGAGCAGCAACAACAGGGGGGCGAAGCGGCGCATCACCAATCCTCACGCACAGCGCGCACCGCGTCACCCGAAAGCGCCCGCCGGCCGGCCAGCAGCGCGGTGCCGGCGGCGGCGAGCACAAGCGCGGTCAACAGGGCAGCGAACAGCGGCCAGGGCAGGCGGGTGTCCATCGTCCAGAGAAAGCTTTGCGGGTTGACGACATGGATCAGCACCTGGCTCATCACCATGCCGAGCGCCAGCCCGGCAACGCCGCCGACGAGCCCGAGCAACGCGCCTTCGGCGGCGAGCATGGCGGCGATGGTGCGCCGGCCGACGCCGATATGGCGCAACATGCCGAATTCACGCGTTCGCGCCAGCGTTTGCGCTGAAAAAGTGGCGGCAACCCCCACCAGCCCGATGATGATGGCAATGGCTTCAAGGGCATAGGTGATGGCAAAGCTGCGATCGAAAATGGCCAGCGCCATCGTGCGCATCTGGCGTGGTTGGCCGAACAGTGCCTGTCCGGCGAGATCGGGCGGCAGGTTGCGGCGCAGCGCCGGGATCAATTGCGTGATGGAAACGCCGCGCTGCGCATCGATGGCCGCCTCGCTTTTGCCGCTGTCGCCGGTCAGGCGGACATAATCGGCATCGGCGATGGCGATGGCGCCGAATTGTCGGGCATAATCGCGCCAGACGCCGGCGACGAACACCCGGGATCCGCGTGTGCCGATCGGGAGGGTGAGATGCGTACCGGGGCGGGCATCATAGAGCCACACCATGGCTTCGGACACCCAGACCGGGGTTTCGCCCGCCGGCACCGGCACCGGCGCTGCAACGAGCAACAAGCGCCGGCCCGGCTGTTTTGGATCGATTGGCTGGGCGCTGAGCATCACGGCTGGGCGATCGGCGGCAAGGCGCAGCGGCACCTGGCGGACAAAGGCAATCTGCGCGATGCCCGGTGTTGTCGCCAGTCGCGCCTGTGCGGCCGGATCGAGCCCGCCGGCGTCGGTTGCTTCGAGGTGCAGGTAGATATCCGATGGCAGGATGGCGACCAGCCAATCATCGACCGAGGTGCGAAAGCTGGCCACCATGACCGCCATGGCAACCATCAGGCTGGTTGATGCGACGATGCCGCACAGCGCCACGGCGGCCTGTTGCGGCGCGCCCCACAGGCGCTTGAGCGCGAGATCGAGCGCCGGCGGCAGGCCGGAAAGCCGGTGCAGTGGCGCCAGCAACAGCCGCACCAGCGCCGGCATGATGGCGACACCCCCCGCCAACAACAGCGCCATGGCGGCATAGCCGAGCAACGGCAGCCCGGCGATGGGCGGCCCGAGCGCCGCCAGCCCGCCCAGCGCCAGCAGGGCAGCACCGGGCCAGAGTGGCGCTGCGCGGCGCGGATCGCCAAGGCCGCC
>JBBQMB010000116.1:0-7802 GCA_038328515.1 Sphingomonadales bacterium | reverse complement strand
CGCTGCATTGGCGGTGGTAATCGGGCGGCCTTTGGGGTCGAGCACCAAGGCATAGCCGCGCGCCAGCACCTGTTCGGGACCAAGCGAGCCGAGCAGCCGGCCGGCCTCGCCCAGCCGCGCCGTGGCGCGGGCGGCAAGCGTGGCGACGAGGAACGGCCGCAACCGCGCGCTGCCCGCCGCCAAGCGGGCACGGTCGGTCGTTACGGCTTGCAACCCGGCGCGATCGAGCGCGCCCGCCGCCTGCACAAGGTTGCGCCGCGCCGCATCACGGCGCGCCAGAATGAGTGCCGGGCGCAGGGCAGCGCCGGCGCTCATCGCGCGGGTTCGCCAGAAAGCGGTGCTGGCCTTCAGCCCGCGCGGCAGTCGATCGAACAGATCGTCGGCGCGCTGGATGGGCAGCGCCAGCAAGGCGCGCGGCGGCGGCAGTTGCCGGGCCAGCGCTTCGGCGCGTTCGCGGCGCTGTGCCACCAGCCGCGCCGCGGCGCGATCGAGGCGGGCATCCAGCATCGCGACCTGGGCAATGAGATCGGCGCGCACCGGCACGGCGCGTTCGGCGGCAGCGGTCGGGGTGGGGGCGCGCCAATCGGCGGCAAAATCGACAAGGGTGGTATCGGTTTCATGGCCGACGGCGCTGATGACCGGGATGCGGCTGTCAGCGACGGCGCGAACGACGATTTCTTCGTTGAAGGCGGCCAGATCTTCAACGGAGCCGCCGCCGCGCGCCACAATGATGAGATCGGGGCGGGGTATCGGGCCACCCCGGACTATCGCGTTGAAGCCGCGCACCGCCGCCGCCACCTGCCGCGCCGCAGCTTCGCCCTGCACCGCCACCGGCCAGACCAGCACCGGCCGTGGAAAACGATCGGCAAGCCGGTGCAATATATCGCGAATCACCGCGCCGGTAGGCGATGTAACGACACCGATGACGCGCGGGATGAACGGCAACGCCAGTTTGCGTGTCGTATCGAACAGCCCTTCGGCGGCAAGTTTCAGTCGCCGCGCCTCGATCTGGGCGAGCAACGCACCAACGCCGGCGGGCTCCATGCGTTCAACGACGATCTGGTATTTCGAGCGGCCGGGATAGGTCGTCAACTTGCCGGTGACGATTACCTCAAGCCCGTCTTCGGGACGAAATGCCAGCGAGGCGGCGTGGCCCTTGAACATGACAAGATCGACAACGGCGCGTTCGTCCTTGATGGCGCCATACCAATGGCCCGAGGCCTGGCGCTTGAAACCGGTCAATTCACCGCGCACCCGCACCTGGCCAAAGGCGTTTTCGACGGTGCGTTTCAGGGCGCCGGCGATTTCGCTGACGGAATATTCAGGCGTGTTGCCGGGCAGGGTTGGTTGATCATCCACGCTGGTCTCATAGAATGGTGTGACGAGCGGGGGAAGCGCAGGTTGAAGCGCCCGCTGATGCTGCTAAGAACCGCGCCATGATGGCGACTCCGGCGATATTCGATATTCTGGTGCTGGGCGGCGGCGGCCGCGAGCATGCGCTGTGCTGGAAGTTGCGCCAGTCGCCGCGCACCGGCCGGCTGGTGTGTGCGCCGGGCAATGCCGGGATTGCGGCGGTTGCCGACTGTATCGAACTGGCGATCGATGATCCCGCCACCGTGGCGGCCTATGCCGCCGAACAGGGTTTCGGCCTGGTGGTTGTCGGCCCCGAAGGACCGCTGGTGGCAGGGGTGGTCGATGCATTGCGCGCTGCCGGTATCGCTGTTTTCGGGCCGAGCGCGGCCGCGGCGCAGCTCGAAGGATCAAAGGGCTTTACCAAGGACCTGTGCCGCGCTGCCGGGATTCCCACCGCCGGTTACCGCCGCTTCGAATCGGGCGCCGATGCCCATCATTATGTCGCGGTGCACCCGCTGCCGGTGGTCATCAAGGCCGATGGGCTGGCGGCCGGCAAGGGCGTGACGGTGGCGCAAAGCAATGAGGAAGGGCTGGCAGCGCTTGCCGATATCCCGGGCGCGGTGGTGGTCGAGGAATGCCTGAGCGGCCCCGAGGCGAGCCTGTTCGTCATCACCGATGGCACCAGCGTCCAGGTCTGGCCATCGGCGCAGGATTACAAGCGCGCCTTTGACGATGATACCGGCCCCAACACCGGCGGCATGGGCGTCATCTCGCCGGCGCCGCAGCTTTCGCCAGCGCTGCTCCAGCGCGCGCTTGACGACATCGTCATGCCAACGCTGGCCGCTATGCAGGCCGCCGGCACGCCCTATACCGGCGTGCTCTATGCCGGGCTGATGCTGACCCCCAAAGGCCCGATGCTGATCGAATATAATTGCCGCTTTGGCGATCCGGAGGCCGAGGCACTGCTGATGCGGCTCGATTCTGATCTTGCCGACCTGTTGCTTGCCTGTGCGCAAGGGCGGCTGGCCGAGGTGACGCCGGTGTGGTCGGCCGAAACCGCTGTCACCATCGTTTATGCCGCGATGGGCTATCCGCGCACGCCGATCACCGGCACCGTGATCGATGGTATCAAAGACGCCGAGGCGCTGGGGGTGCAGGTGTTCCATGCCGGCACGGCGCGGGCAGCGTCGGGCAAGCTGGTCGCCAATGGCGGGCGGGTGCTGGCATTGTCGGCGCTGGGGCATAATCTTGGTGAAGCGCGATCGCTCGCCTATGCAGCTATCAGAAAGATTCGCTGGCACGGCGGCTTTTATCGGCGCGATATCGGCAAAGCATAGCGCCATGAAGGGGAAAGATCGTGGAAATGAGTGAGCGCCAAGAACAGTTTTCGGGCACTGGCGCCGTCCGCGAGGGCCAGGAAATCGATCTTGGCCGGTTGACCGACTGGATGACGGCGCATGTCGAGGGCTTTGCCGGGCCGTTGACCATCACCCAGTTCAAGGGCGGCCAGTCGAACCCGACCTATAAACTGACCACGCCGCACCAGAATTATGTCATGCGAAGGAAGCCGCCCGGCGTGTTGCTGCCATCGGCGCATGCCGTTGACCGCGAATACAAGGTCATCACCGCGCTGCACGGCCAGGGCTTTCCGGCGCCGCGCACCTTTGGGCTGTGCACCGATAATGACGTGATCGGCACCTGGTTCTACATCATGGATTGCGTCGAGGGCCGGGTAATCTGGGACGCGACCTTCCCGACCGTGGGGCGCGCCGATCGCCGCGACTATTTCGATGCGATGAACGCCACCATGGCCGATCTCCACAAGATCGATATCGCCAAGGCGGGCCTCAGCGATTTCGGCAAGCCCGGCAATTATTTCGCGCGCCAGATCGGGCGCTGGTCGAAGCAATATCTGGAAGACCAGGACGCCGGCGTCGTGCCGTCGATGGAAAAGCTGGTGCGCTGGCTGCCCGATAACATTCCGGCCGGCGATGAAACCAGCGTCGTCCATGGCGATTATCGCTGCGACAACATGATCTTTCACCCGACCGAGCCAAAGGTGCTGGCGGTGCTCGATTGGGAGCTATCAACGCTTGGCCATCCGCTCGCCGATTTTTCCTACCATCTGATGATGTACCGGATGCCGCCATCGGCAACGACCGGCCTCATTGGCAATGATCTGGCGGCGCTCAACATCCCGACAGAGGCGGAATATGTCGCGGCCTATTGCGCCCGCACGGGGCGCGACGGCATCGCCAATCTGGATTTCTACGTTGCGTATAACATGTTCCGACTGGCCGGGATCATCCATGGCATTCGCGGCCGGGTGGTGCGCGGCACCGCCGCCAGCGCCCATGCCAAAAAGACGGCAGAAGGCGTGGAACTGCTTGCCGATCTGGCGTGGGAACAGGCGCAAAAGGTTGGCGCACGCTAAAGCTCGGCGAAAGCGGGGCCGGGCGGGACAGGGTGCATAGATGAACAAGTGGCTGGCGCTGGTGATGACGCTGATCGTGGCAGCGATCGTCGGGGTGAGTGCGCAGCGCACGCCGGCACCCGCACCGGCCACCGCCCCGGCGGCGGATTTTGCTGCCGGGCGGGCGATGGCCGATGTGCGCATGATCGCGCGCGCCCCGCACCCGACCGGATCGGCAGCGAATGCAGCGGTGCGCGCCTATCTCGTCACCCGGTTGCAGGCGCTGGGCTTTACGGTGCGCACCAGCGATGTCGCGCTGCCGGCCAGGGTGCAGGCGCGGATCGCGGCCAAGGGCGCGCCGGCGACAGTCGCGGTCAACATCATCGCACTGCGCCCCGGGCGTGACCCGGCGGCACCGGCGGTGGCGCTGATGGCGCATTATGACAGCGTGCCCGGCTCACCCGGCGCTGCCGATGATGCCACCGGGGTTGCCGCGGCGCTGGAGATTGCCCGCGCCATTCCGGCCGCTTCACAGGCGCGTGACCTGGTGTTGTTGTTCACCGATGCCGAGGAAGCCGGCCTTGTTGGCGCACGTGATTTCTTTGGGCAATTGGCGAAAAACGCGCCGGCCGATGCGTCGCCACTGCGCGCTGATCCGCTGGCCGGGCGGCTGGGTGTCGTCATCAATCTGGAATCGCGCGGCGGCGGCGGCCGGGCGATGATGTTTGAAACCGGGCCCGGCAATGGCGCCTTGATGGATCTGTATCGCGAGGTGGTGCCCGACCCCGCGGCAACGTCGCTGGCGGTCAAGATTTACGAACTGCTGCCCAATAATACCGATTTTACGCCGGCCAAGCAGCTTGGGCTGCCGGGGCTGAATTTCGCCTTTCTGGGGGCGGCGTGGCAATATCATTCACCGCTGGCGACGCCCGATGCGCTCGATCAGGGCTCGCTTCAGCATATGGGTGTGCAGGGGTTGGCGATCACCCGGGCGCTGCTGACCATGGCGGCGCTGCCGGTGGCGGCGCCCGATACGGTGTTTGGTGATGTGCTCGGCGGTTTTGTTATCGCCTACCCGCCAGTCTTCGGCTGGGTGATCGTGGCGGGCATCGTGGTGGCGATGCTGCTGGTGGCGCGGCGACGCGCGGCGCAGTGGCGGGGTGTAAATGTCGCCGGCGGAGTGGCCGATGGGGTGGGCGCGGCGCTGGCGGCTGCTGTGCTGCTCTATGGCGCCAATCTGCTATCGGGCACCGACGGGCCAACCAACTATTATGACCGGCTGGCGGCGCTGCCGCGCATTGAAGTGATGGCTTTGTTGCTGGTGCCGGCGGGGATGGCGTTGATGTTCGGCATCGCGGCCGGCAAGCGCAGCCTATGGGGTGGCTGGCTGGGGCTGGCGTTGCTCAATCTTGCATTGGTCGCCGTTTTGCAGGCGCTGTTGCCGGCGGCGGCACCGATTCTGGCCTGGCCGCTGCTGGTCGCGGCGCTAGCGTTTCTGCCAGCGGGCGCGGCCGGGCGTGCGGCGGGCACAGGGCTGCTGCTGCCGGCTTTGGCGGCGATATTCGGGCTGGCCTATATTGGCGGATTTGCGCATTTCGCACTGCTCGGGGTCGGCATCACCACGCCCTCGGCGGTGGCGCTATTTGCGCCAATGGCGATGCTGCTGCTCTGGCCGCTATTGCCCCCCGTTACGGCGCGCGCGGCGGTGCGGGCGGCGTTGGCGCTGATCGTGGCGGCTGCGGCGATTGCCCTGTGGATCAGGCTCGACCCGATTGCGGACAGCGTGCCGCTCTATGCCGAAACGGCGGGATCATCGAAAAACGCGCCGCCAACAAAATAGCTCAGGCGCTGATCGGGCTGCTTTTCACCGGGCTGGCCAGCACCTTGTCGATCTTGCGGCCATCCATGTCGACGATGTCGAAGCGCCAGCGCTTGACGACAAAGCTTTCGCCGGTTTCGGGAAGATGCCGGACATGTTCGAGCACAAAGCCGGCGACGGTTTCATAGTCGCGATCGGCTTCGAGGTCGAAGCCCAGCCGGTCGGCCATTTCATCGGCGGGCAGCGCGCCCGAAAACAGCCACGAACCATCGTCGCGTTCAACCGCTGGCGGATCATTGGCATCATTGACATCGCTGCGAAATTCGCCGGCAATCGCCGCGAGCAGGTCAGCCGGCGTGACGATACCTTCGAAATGGCCATATTCGTCATGGACCAGCGCAATCGGAATTTCGGCATCACGCAACACGGCTAGCGCATCGACTGCATCGACGACATCGGGAATGACCGGCGCCGGCCGCGCCAGCGCCGCCAGATCGAGCGGCCTGCCTTCGATAAGCGCGGTCACGACATCACGGGCCTGGAGCACGCCGATAATGTCATCCACGGAACCGCGCGCCACCGGCAGCCTTGTGTGCGGGCTTGCGGCAAGATGCGCGCGGATCGCGGCATCGTCCATATCGGCATCGATCCAATCGACTTCGCGGCGGGGGGTCATCACGCCGCGCACCCGCCGGTCGGCGAGCCGCATGATGCCGGAGATCATCTGGCGCTCGCTTTCTTCGATAACGCCGGCGGTTTCGGCCTCCTGCACCACCGAGCGCAATTCTTCCTCGGTGACGCGGTTGTCGCCATCGCGGACCTGGCCGAGCAGCTTGAAAACCGCCTTGCTCGACCAATCGAGCGCCCATACGGCAGGCGTCGCCACCCGGCTCACGATCTTCATGATCGGCGCGACGAACGACGCGAGCTTTTCGGGCGAGCGCAGCGCAAATTGCTTGGGCACCAGTTCGCCGATGATCAGCGACAAATAGGTGGTGATGACGATGACGACGGCAAAGCCGACCTGCTCGGCGAGCGCCGGCTGGAAACCGAACCAGCCGCTCAAGCGCTGGCCAACCGGCACGGCGAGCGTTGCACCCGAATAGGCGCCGTTGATGATGCCGACCAGGGTGATGCCGATCTGCACCGATGACAGGAAGCTGCCGGGGTTTTCAGCGAGCGCCAGCGCGGTTCGCGCGCCGCGATGGCCGGCGGTGGCAAGGCCGCGCAATCGGGGCCGCCGCGATGAAACGATTGCCATCTCCGACATGGCGAAGAAACCGTTGAGCAGGATGAGCGCCATGATGATGGCGGTATCCAACCAGGGGAAAGGCTGCATTGGCTCCAGGGCACTGCGCGGGGCTGCGCTGCCCGCTCGGCCCTTCCTTAGCGGCAAAGCCGGGCGGCGCGAAGGGGGCATGTTCATCGCCGGCTAAGCAACAATCGCTAACAAAAGGTGTTAGACGAACAGCCACACGGCATAACAAGCAGAAAAGGGCCTCAAAATGGCAATCCGCACGAAATTCACCCTGGCGCTCGTCGCTGGCACGCTGGCCCTGTCGGGCTGCGTTACCGATCCTGAAACCGGCCAGCGCCAGATTTCGCGCGCTGGCGGCGGCGCGGCAGCTGGCGCGGGCGCGGGCGCCTTGCTCGGGGCGCTGCTCGGCGGCCGCAACAATCGCGCCGAAGTGCTGATCGGCAGCGGCATCGGTGCCATCGCCGGGGGCGCCATCGGCGGCTATATGGACAAGCAGGAGCGCGAACTGCGCGCCCGCACCGCCAACACCGGTATCGAAGTGGTACGCAATGGCGATGACATCGATCTGCGGCTGCCATCGGGCATCAGCTTTGATTTCAATTCGGCAGCAGTGAAGCCGGAATTCCGTCCGGTGCTCGACCAGGTTGCGCAGACGCTGGCGTCGTACCAGTCGACCTTTGTCGATATCTCGGGCCATACCGATTCCATCGGATCTGATGCCGTCAACCAGCGCCTGTCGGAACAGCGGGCGCAAGCGGTTGCCGAATATCTGGGTTTTCGCGGTGTCAATTCGGCACGCATGGCAACCCGAGGTTTTGGCAAGACCTATCCGATTGCGTCCAACAACACCGAACAGGGCCGCGCCGATAACCGCCGCGTCGAAATCAAGCTGTCGCCGGTGACCCAGCAGGATTACGATAACGCGCCCCGGCGCCGCTAACCCGCTTGGCGGCAGCGCT